>NZ_PVWS01000037.1:27912-53408 GCF_004126395.1 Roseovarius sp. A46
GGCCTGTCCACCAACCGAGCGGCCGAAGCAGCCCGAAAGCCGCTGGAAACAAGCTGCCTGATGCCCGGCATGGCCCTCACATCGGCGCGTCGGCGCAGCAGAAGGCGTTGTTCAGACTTTCCTTGAAATCACCCCTCAGAAGTTCGGCGATCGACCAGACGAAACTCCCGAGGCTCTTGATATCATTATTGCTCATCACCGCCCCTGACTTTTTCTCGCTCAGGATGTGCGCTGCGCCGCCAGAGCGCAAGTGTCAGTGGATGAGATGTCGTGATGCGAGTGAACGGGATCGCAGTCGACTGCGGTCACCACAGTCATGCTTACCTCCTGTCGCGCAAGCATGACCAGATGTTCGACGAAATCCTCAAGCGCACATGCCTGTCAGGCGATACCAAATGGCTCACGCGAAGCACGATGTTTGCGAGGCTAGCTTACAAGCGCACTGGCGCTGTCGGAGGCTGTCTGCTCGGACAGACAGAGGGCAGCGCAGAGTGCGCGCACTGGACCCGCACAGCCGCTATGGTTAGACGTGAAGAGACGCGCTCAGGCTTCGGGATATTCGCCGTGGTCTTGGGCGGAGGAGAATTAATGGGCGCGAGCCCAATCCTCCCTCAGCCATCCCGCTCCACATAACCCTCCCTCGGACATCATTGCGGTCACTAGCACGAATACGTCCCGGCCCGGTCTTGTCGCACGCTCTCCCTGTCGCTTGTTTCCCTGCTCGGTGTCAGCCATCTTCGGTATGTGCAGGGCATGTCGCTGTGCCTGGCTGTGCGCGTCACCTGATGCTGTCCTCGTTCTTTCAGCTGTTGGTGCTCGTCTCGGGCGCATGAGCGCATCAGGTGAGCTTCTCAGCGCGTCTTGTGGTTCTGCGCTTGGGTCTGAGCGTGCCCGTGCTGACGTGTCGTTACAACTAAAAAAGGTCTTTTGGCGATGTCGCAAAAGACTAAGTGCCTGATTTTCCTCATGGTGGATGTTTACATATGGAAAGTTAGGCGTCTGAAAATCTGAGTGATGTAAAGGTTTTTTAGGAGCCTGGGAAACGGTGATGTAAACATTTTCGCAGGGTGAATGTTTACATATGTAAACGTCTGGGCGCGGCCATGTAAACATTGTCGCCGGATCGCAGGACGAGCACGTTTCGACTGGTCTCTGCTCCAGGTCCAGCGATATGGGAGCTTTGGGCCTGGGAACTTCGGTGGCACCAGAAGGCATCCCCTACTCACGATTTCGATTTCCCTAGGACTTCGTATGCGCGCTGGGATCCGGCGGGCTGTGTATCGACCGAAATCCAGCCATTCCCAGCCCCGGCGGGCACGTGTCCCATTTTCGCATACCAAAAGTAATCGATGTTATCCGAACCCCCGCTTCAGGTATCGTCGACTCCGCTCAACTGATGCAGACTGACCGTAGATCCGAGTGGCAGACTTGGTGCGACGCCTGCCTCAGAACGCGGGAATGCCGCGCATGCCGCTGCTGGCCTCGATGAAGAGCCAGTGATCCGGTGGTATGAAGGTGAATAGGCTGTAGGCCAGTATCTGAAGAGCCAGAAGCCCAAAACCGGCGGGAAGGATCACTCCGCGTCGAGACACTGCCTGCGTCAGCAAAACGGCGGACAGGAGCTGTCCGATAAGGATGGCAGCAATGAATGTGCCGATATCGAGCGCAAGGAGGTTGTGGCCGAGGATCGTGACATAGGTGGTAAAGACCATGACGATCAGCACCGCCGTGACAAGCAATCCAGGGCCCTTCACCGCCAGAATCTCGCGGCGTCGCAGCCCCGCCGGGAGTGGCGCGATGGCGGCCCAGAACAGCCCTGGCCAGAAGGCGAGCTTCAAATGCTCCCAGATTGACTCGTTGACCGCAGCAACCAATGCAAGCGGCGCCCATCCCCCGGCAAGCTCGAAGAGGAAATGCAACGCCGAGCCGACCACGACCATGAACGCGGCACCACCAAGCTCGAAGAGGAAGATGCTACGGGTCCTGCCGCTCATGTGTTGGCGCCTGTCCCACTAACCGCGACGGATAAAATCACTGATCGCATCTTGGATGCCGTGACCCGCTATCCGCCAACGGCCAGCTTAATTGTTGCGGTGTCACGCCGCGGCGTAGCTGCTGAACACCTCCGTGCTGCCGTCTCGCAGGATGAGGAAAACGTCATAGGCCTCGCGACGGCTCTCGGGTCCCATGCCCGGCGAACCGTAGGGCATATCCGGCACGGCGAGGCCGACGGCCTCGGGTCGCTCGGCCAGCAGGCGGTGGATATCGGCGGAGGGCACGTGACCCTCGACCATGTAGCCGTCGATCTCGGCCGTGTGGCAGGACATCATGGCCTGCGGAATCCCGGCCTCCATCTTGTGACGGATCAGGGCTGCTCCGAGGCTGTTCTCGGTCGTCACGTTGAACCCGTCGTCGCGCAGGATACGCACCCAGGCCTCGCAGCAGCCGCAATTCGGGTCCTTGAGGACATGGATCGCGGGGAGCGTGCGCGCCGAGGCGAGGTGCGGGGCGGCAAGCGACACGCTGGCAAGCCCGAGAAGCAGGTTACGACGATTAAGATGGGACATGGCGGTCTCCTTGCTTGGCGGAAAGAGTATTGGCGCGGCGCTCGCCGCATGCAAGTGGCGGCCCGCTCAAGTGCGGCGATATGCCGGGACGGGCCGGGTGCCGCAGAGTCTAAGGGAGAAGCTTGCGATCGCTGTATTGCAGCTCTGACGGCGTGCTTGAGCGTGGCTCTCCCGGGACGGACTTTTCCCATAGTGCTTCCTTCCATGCCTGCGAAAGGGTCACAATATCAAACCTTGGGGTTGGACACGTAGCGCGGCAGCGGACCGTTTCTTTCAAGCTGTGTCGAAAGGCAAAAATGCAACCTCGTCACCGGCTTCGAAATGCGCCGCGTCGGCGGGCAGGATGGCCAGACCGTCCGCCTTTGCCAGCCCCGCGATGCGCGCCGAGAAATCGCGCGGCCCCAGTTCCAGCATCGGACGGCCGGAAATGTCATGTCCGACAAGGCGCGCAGGTCGGTATTCGCGGCGTCCCGGCGCGCGCGCCAGGGCGCGGTCGAGCGTCGCGAAACAGGGGCGTTGCGGGACGGGCGTGGCACCCGCGAGATGGCGAGCGAGCGGGAGCGCGATCATCTGCCAGGTGACAAAGGCCGCGACCGGATTTCCCGGTAGCCCCAGAACGATGGCGCGCCCGATCCGGCCCAGGACCAGCGGCTTGCCGGGTTTCATCGCCAGCCTCAGGGTCTCGGCCGTGCCGCCCGCCGCCTGAATCGCGCGCGCAACGAGGTCCGTCTCGCCGCCGCAGGCCCCGCCGCTGGTGAGGATAAGGTGCGCATGGGTTGCCGCCTCGCGCAGGGCCTCGGCCATGGGCGCAAGCCGGTCCACAACAGTCATGGGTGGCGCAAGGTCGATCCAGCGCTGGTCTGCTAGAGCGGCAAGCATCGGCAGATTGACGTTCCATATCTGGCCGGGGGCCCGTGGCGCGCCGGGGTCTAGCAGTTCCGACCCGGATGCGATGAGGGCCATAGGCAACCGGGCGCGCACCAAGAGCGCGCCTTGCCCGGAGGCCGCTGCCGCCGCGATGTCGCGCGGCGTGAGGATGCGACCCGGGGACAGGATCGTCGCACCTGCCTGCATGTCGCTGCCTTGCGGGCGGATGTTCTGGCCCGGTTCGGGGTGCCTGGAGAACCGGATACCGTCCGAGACCCGTGTTACCTCTTCCTGCATGATCACCGCGTCGGCCCCGTGCGGCAGGGTGGCACCGGTCAGCACCCGGACCGCCGCGCCGGGACACAGCGAAACGGGCGCATCGCCCGCCGCCACATTACCTGAAACGGGCAAGGCCCAAGGGCCAGCGCCGGCGAGCGCCGTCGTGGTCACCGCATAACCGTCCATCGCGCAGGCATCGAAGGGCGGACCGTCGGCGGCGGCCAGCACCGGAACTGCCAGAATCATGCCACGCGCGGTCATGAGCGGCACTTGTGTAACCGGCAGTTCCTCTGCCTTTAGCCGGATGGCGCGCGCGAGCGCTGTCTCGGGTGGCATCAGCCCCGTGCCGCCTGCGCAGCAATCCTTTTCGATGGGGCGATGCGCGGTCATGACTGAGCTCCTCAAGCGGCGTGTCGGCGCAGATGCGGGGTGATCCAGCCCAGCACGGCGCGTGGGCTGTCGGGCAGTTCCACGGCCAGCCCCGCCGCGAAACTTTCGAATGTGGGGCGGTTGAGGTCATTTACGCCCACGAGCACAGGCACGTCGCGCTCCAGCGCCGAGACGATCACGGGGTGAAAGCCGTGGCCCGTCGCCTCCTGCTTGCCGAAGCGGTTGAGGATGAACAGGTCGGCGGGCGCAGCGGCAAGGCCCCCCGCCACCACCATCGCCGCCGTCTCGATGGCCGCGCCGTCGAGGCGGCATCCGGTGGCGTGCCGTCCGAGTTTCTGACTGATATGCAGCCGGGCACCCGTGGCGAGGTCGATCAGATCCATGTCGCAGGCGTGGCGGTCCGGGCCGGTGCAGGGTTCCGGCAGAACCCCGGCGAGGTGGTGGCCCCGCGCACGCAAGGTAGCGGCAACGCTGCGCAGGGTGTCGTCGGCGGCCCCGCGCGATCTCGCATGAATGAAGGCGATCTGCATGGTGTGTTCCTTGTGGAATGACCCTGCCGCCGGGCGCGCCCCGGCGGCAGGCAGGACGCTCAGGCGATGGGACGCGGCTTGAGCGACATTTCGAGGAAGTTGTGCTTGTAGGCGCTCTCGCCCACCTTGCGCAGGACGCCCCGGCCCAGCTTGTAGCGGTAGTTACCGGTGACGGGATCAGGCACCGCGTGGCAGACCGAGTTGGCCATCGATCCGGGGTAGTTGAACGCCGCCTTGGCCACGCCGGGGCGCATCTCGTCAGAGACGATGGCGACGGCGACGAACTGCCCTGTGGTGGTCTTGATATGACCGTTCTCCATCAAGCCGGCAAAGCTCAGGTCGTCGGATTTGACGCCTACCGGCTCGCCCGACTGGACATAAACCGTGTCGTTGAACCCCTCGACCAGATCGCCGGACTCGATCCCGTGCGGGGCGGCGTCGTCGGGGTGGATCACGATATGCGGCCAGGGCCAGCGTTTGGCCAGATAGGGCTTGCGCAGATCATCGAAGCCCGATTGCCAGACCTCGTTGACGCGGCCATTGGTGATCCAGATCTCGCCCTTCTCGGCGCGGGGCTTGATCGCCTCGTAGAAATCCGACCAGCTGTCATTGACCCACGGTGTCTTGAGAATGTTGGCCTTGCCGGTATGTGTGCCGAAGGCATAGAGCCATTTCTGGTCCTTGGTGTCGCCCTCGACCTCGCCCCAGTCATTCTCGGGATCGTGCAGCCGCCCGGTGCCGATCATCTGCCCGTCCACCATGCGGATGGGCGTCTGAATGCCAGTCGTGCCCAGTTCGCGCAGCTTCTCGTGGCCCTTCTTGCCCTCTTTCTTGGCCTCCTTCACGAGCACGTTGTAGCTCAGCACACCGTTGCGCGAGAACCGCGCGGCCTCCTCGAAGACATCGTTGCTCTCGGTCCAGTCGAACCCCTCGAGCCCCATCTTCTGCGCAAACTGGCCGATGGCCCACCAGTCCGGCTTTGCTTCGCCCGGTGCGTCGTTGAACTTGGCGTAGAGCCGCAGGCGGCGTTCGGCATTGCAGCGGGCAAAATCCACCTCGCCCCAGCCGGCGGCGGGCAACACGATATCGGCGTATTGGGTGTTGAGCGGCTCGACCGGGTAGATGTTGCTGTCCACCAGCACCATGCCGCCACTTTCCACACGCGCCTTGAATACCTCGACCAGGTGATCGCGATCGACCGAGCGCGGCTGGTTGGGGTTGCGCAGGGTAAGGTCGGCCACGCGGCTGGCAAGCTCCTGGCTGGCCAGCATCGCCGGGAACCAGGTGATGCCCATGGTCCACATGAACCGCACCTTGCCGTCCATCACCCAGCGATCGACGTTGAGCGGCTTCTTGCGGCGTCCGGGGTGTTTTTCGGGGCTGAGCCAGCCCTTGCCGGGGCCCGCGCCCATACCACCGCGTTGGTGACCGCCGCCACGGCTAATCACCTGGCCGGGGCGGTTGCCCGCACCGCAGATGAGGCCGAGCGTCGAGAGCGACACGGTGTTCATGTAATTGTTGGACCAGTAATTGCCTTTCTCCAGCATGAACGAGGTCCTGGGCCGGCTGCCATCCTCGCGCGGCTTGGCGATCATCTCGGCGGCGCGCATGATATCCTCGGCCGGCAGGCCGGTGATGCGCGCGGCCTCTTCGAGCACGGCTGCGGGCTCGTTGGCGATGAACTTCTGGAAATCCTCCCAGTCCGACTGCCAGCGGCCCCATGTGGTGCGCCATTGCCAACCGGTGTTGCGGGTGCCGCGACCATAGCCAGATTCAAGCTCCCAGCGGTTGTTCACCCAGGTGTCAATGAACTCCTGATCCTGCCAGCCGTTGTCGATGATGATCTTGGCGATTGCCAGATGCAACGCGGTGTCGGTTCCGGGGATGACCGGCAGCCAAAGGCCACCATTCCTGATCCCGTATTCCACGCCCATGGTGCGATGCGGAGTGACGAAAATCATCTTCTTGGCCGGGTTCTCGCCGCCCATCATCCATTCGGTGAAGAGCACGGTCTTGGTCTCGTAGGGGTCGACGCCAGACAGGAACGCCACGTCGCACTTGCCCCAATCCTCGTAGGTGGCGGCGAAGGAGTTGATCCCGGCATCGTCGAGGCCGGTGGCATCGGGCCCGCGCATCGGCTTGTCGTGCCAGGCATGGACGGGCGTGCCGATGGCGCGATCCACCAGCTTGCGGATGGCGTAGGTATTCTCGAAATATTCATACGAGAACGTCTTCATCCCCCAGGCGTGCTCGCCGTATTTCGACAGCACGTGCTGCGAGACCTCGGCCATCACGTCGGTCACCAGGTCCCAGCTCACCGGGGTCAGCACGCCGCCAATGCGCACCATCGGGTATTTCAGCCGGTCCTTGGTGGGCGTGTCGGGGTTGTAGATCTTCTGCGCCAGCGTTCCGCCGCGCACCGAGTAGTTGCCGCCGGGGTTGACCGCCTCGGCGTCGGCATCGGCAACGACGACGAAGTGATGCGGCGTGCCTTCATGCATGCCGATATTGTGCTGGCTGCGAGCGACCCACGGCGCGCCATATGTGGGGAAATCGACACCGAATGCGTTCTGGTCCGCCTGCGTCTCGCCTTCGCGGCCCACCGGCCAGCGATAGACCTTGTAGGAACAGGCCACGATGCAATAGCTGCAAGCGGTGGTCAGCACCTCCGCATCGGGCGGCGGAAGGGGCACGAATTCGCGGTTCTTGACGATGGACTCTGCCATTTCTCTATCCTTTCTCACGCGCCGGTCGGGTTCTGGCTGTAGCCGTAGAACAGCCCCATCACCCCGGTCGCGACAATCTCGTCGCCGTCGATCTCGAGCACGATCTGCGGCAGGCTTTCGACAGCATGACCCGAGACGAGCATGCCGTGCTTGGTCAGATCAAAAGTCGACAGGTGAAGCGGGCAGGGGCCGAGCACCGAATGGGGCCGCTTGAAATCCGCCGCCCCCATGTAGCCGCCCTGGTGCGGACAGATGGTGTTGAAGGCGACGATGTTGCGCCCCTCGCCCACGCCGCCACCGGCCTCCTCGTCGAGCATGACGAGGACGTTCTCGATGTCGTCGTTCGGGTAATAGAAGCTCGTCGCCACGCCCTGCTCCAGATCAGAGACGCGACCGACCACCTTGCGAACGTAAGAAGAGGAGACAAGCTCCTGCGCTTCCGCCCCCACGCCATAGGTGGCCAGCACGGTGACCGACGCGCCGCCCAGGATCAGGAAGTTGCGGCGGCTGAACGAGCTGCAGGCATGGCCCGCGCCCTTCGCTTTGGTTGCCTGTGTCATTTCAGAAACTCCGACCATGTTGCGGTTTCGGGAAGGTCTGGCGCCTCGGCAAGCATCGGCTCTTCCATCGAGAGCGCTTCGAGGAAGGCCACTAGATCGGCCTTTTCCCCATCGCCGAGACCCAGCGGTTGCAGCCCCGCGGTCTGTCCCTCGCCACCCCCCGCGTCGTAGAAATCCACGACATCGGCCAGCGACCAGAGCGCGCCATTGTGCATGTAAGGCTCGGTCCAGCGCAGCTCGCGCAGGGACGGCGTGCGGAACTTGCCCTTGTCATCGGGCCGCTTGGTGACGTGGTAGAGGCCGAGATCGTCATCGCCCTTGCGATAGAGCTCCTCGGTCACGCCCTTCTGATAAAGCTCCCAGCGCAACGTGATCTGGTAGAGCGGATCGACCTCGAACTCCTCGGCCGCGGGCACGCCGATATCGTAGAATTTCTGGTCAGAGGCCAGCGCCCCGTTGTGGCATGAAATACAACCCGCCTTGCCATTGAAGAGCTCCATGCCGCGCTTGGCGGCGTCGCTCATGGCATCGGTGTCGCCCGCGAGGTAGCGGTCAAAGGGCACTTTCGTGGCATCGGTAACGATGGTGCGCTCATACGCGGCGATGGCGTCCCAGGCATGCGCGACCTGTGGCCATTCGGTGCCGAAGACGTCCTTGAACGCCGCGACGTATTCCGGGACGAAGCGCAGCCGCATCTCCATCATCGACCCGTCGCCATTGCCCGCGACAGCCCCGCCTGCGGCCCCTTTGGCCTGTGATTCGAGCGAGGTGGCGCTGCCCTCCCAGAAGAGCTTGTCATAATAGGCCGAGTTGAGGATCGTCTGGCTGTTGCGCCAGTGCTGGGTGCCGGGATAGCCAAAGCTGATCGCGCCCCCGGTGCCCCAGCCAAGATCCGGAAGGTGGCAGGCCGAGCAGGGCATCGAACCATTGCCTGAAAGTCGGCCGTCCCAGAAGAGCTTTTCGCCCAGCTCCACTTTCTCCTCGCTCATCGGGTTGTCGGCGGGAACCGGTGGTGGTGGCAAGGTCGCGAGAGGCGGCGCGCTGTCCGCCAGGGCCGGAAGAGCAAGGAGCGCCGAGAGCGCCGTGCTGCCCAGGATACGGGTGATGTGACGTGTCATTGTCTCGAACCTCCTCAGTTCTCGCCGACGGTGCGCAGATCGTATTCCGGCAACTCGGGCGGGGTGATGGCGGGCGCGTCGCCGGTCAGGCTGTTCAGGAAAGCAACGAGGTCGGATTCCTCGGCGGGGTTCAGGCCCAGCGGTTCTGACTGCGCGGTTCCCGCGTTATAAAAGCGCACAACCTCGGCCAGCGTGTCGAAGACGCCCGAATGCATGTAGGGCGCGGTCTGCCCCACATCCCAGAGCGAGGGCGTGGTGAACTTGCCGATGTCGGCCTCGTCCTTGGTCACGACATACTGGCCCACGTCTTCGCGCAGGTTCATGTAGTTGGGCGTTCCGAGCGTGGCGTAGAACCGCAGCATCGTGATCTGGCGTTGCGCCGTCTCATCGAGCGTGTCCGAATCAAAGCCCAGCAGGTCAGGGTGATCCGGCACGCCCGTCGCGTGCAACCCGCCATCCGAGAGCATTTCGCCGGAGTGGCAGGAGGCACAGCCTGCCTTGCCCTCAAAGAGCGCCAGACCCCGTTTGGCGGCGTCAGGGATCGCATCCTCCTGACCGCGCAAGTAAGCGTCAAAGGGCGCGTTCTCGGTGCGGATCGTTTTCAGAAACTCGCCGATCGCGCCATACATGCGCCCGCCATAGGGCTCCTTGCCATAGGCGGCGTCGAACATCTCCATATATTGCGGCACCTGTTTCAGGCGCTCCTGCGCAAGGCGGCTGTCCATGTGCATGGTGTGCGATTCCGTGAGCATGTCGCGCACCGCGGTGCCCAGGTCCGCCCCGTCGAGCCGTCCGTCCCACATGAAGTAATTGCGGTTGGCCACGTTGAAGAGGCCCGGCGCGTTGCGGAAATACAGCAGATCGCCATAGCCGTCCGACAGCGCCTCGCCGTCGCCCCAGCCCTGTTCGGGGTCATGGCAGGACGCGCAGGACAGCGCGGTATCGCCCGACATGCGGGTGTCGAAAAAGAGCATCTTGCCCAGGTCCGCGCGCGCCTCGTTGACCTCTTTCGGGTCCGGCAGGGGCGCGAGCGGTGCGGTCTCGTCCGCGACCGCACCGGGCGCGGCAAGGGACAGGGCTACGGCGGAAATCCCGGCCGCAAGGGCCGCGCGCCGCGATGGTCTGGCTGATTGTTTCATCGAATCCTCCGTTCTGGAAAAGGCGGGGCGGGCCGGATCACTTGCGTGTTCCGTCCGCGGCGTAGCTGGCTAGAAAGGCGATCACGTTGGTGATCTCCTCGTCCTTGCGCAGGCCGGGAAAGGCCATCTTGTTGCCCGGCACGGTGGCCTTGGGGTCGGCGAGGAACGTGGCCAGGGCGGCCTCGTCCCAGACCAGGCCGCTCTCGCTCATCGCATCCGAGTAACGAAAGCCCTCGGCGGTGCCCGCCGCGCGCCCGACGACACCGTTCAGCACCGGACCGACGCGGTTCTTGGCCTTTTCGCCGACCTGATGGCAGGCCTTGCACTTGTTGAAGACCTTTTCCCCGGCGGCGGCATCGCCCGCCATCGCCGGTTCCGCGCCGAACGAGAGCGTGGCGAGAAGAAGAGTGGTCGTGATGGGCAGTCTGGTCATGGCGCCTCCGGTCCTTTTGTTCTGCCGGGGCGCGCGGCTGACCGCTCGGATGGGACAGCCCCGCTCCTGGCTTTGATCGGAGCCTAGCTGCGCGCAACCGCACGGTTGTTGCGGGCGCTGTGACGGAATGCGAAAAGTTGTGACGAAGTTTGACGGACGTCTCTGAGGTGCTCAGGCGGCGCGGCGCGCGTCGAGCATGCGGCGCACATGGCGCGCCAGTTCCACCGGGTCGAGCGGCTTGGCCAGCACCTCGGTCGGCCCTCCGGGAAGGGCGACGCCGGTGGGGTTGAACCCGGTGCACAGGATCACCGGGAGATCGGGGCGCGTTTCGCGCATGGTGCGGGCCATCTCGATCCCGTTCATTTCCGGCATGACCACGTCCGAAATCAGCAGGCTGTGACGCAGCGGGGCCATGCCGAACCGCTCCAGCGCGATGCGCGGCGAGGTATAGGCCTCGACCTGATAACCCATCCGCATGAGGCCCCGACGCAGGGTCGCCGCCACCTCGGTTTGATCGTCGACGATCATGAGGCTCTCGTGGCCGCGCTCCGGCGCGGGGGCGGCGGTCTCTCGTGCAGTCCCCACGGCAGCACCCGGTAACAGAAGCCGAAACAGTGTGCCGCGGCCCGGCGCAGTCTCGACCGAGATCCGCCCGCCCATATCCTCCACCAGCCCCTGGACAACTGACAGGCCTAGCCCGGTGCCCTTGCCGAGCGGCTTGGTGGTGTAAAAGGCATCAAAGATGCGCGCGGCGGTGTCCTCGGACATGCCCGGCCCGTCATCCTCGACCGTCAGTTCCACCCAGCCCTCGGCACGTGCGGCCAGACCGTCAGGTATGTCATCAAGGGCGCGCGCGGAAATACGTATCTGCCCTTTGGCATCGCCGATGGCCTCGGCGGCATTGGCAGTCAGGTTCATCAGGATCTGGTGCAAGTGGGTCGGATCGGCCAGCACGGTGACGGGCGTGCAGTCACGCACGCCCTCGATGCGGATCGTCGGCGGGATGGCGGCGCGCATCAGGCGATTGACCTCGGAAATCGCAGTGCAGAGATCGGTCGGCTCCGGCGTCCCCGGCTCGCGTCGCGCGAAGCCCAGAAGCTGACGCACCAATGCCTGTGCGCGCCGCGCGGCGATGTCGATCTGCTCCACCTCCTCGGCCAGGTCGCTGCCCGGCGCGGCATCAAGTGACGCCAGATGCGCCGAGCCGAGGATGGATGTCAGGATATTGTTGAAATCATGCGCGATCCCGCCCGCCAGAAGGCCGACCGCCTCGATTTTCTGCGCGCGCGCCACCTGCTCGCGGGCCTGCCGCTTTTCGGTGACATCCTCGCCGATTCCCAGGTAGCTGTGAATGGTGCCATCCTCGGCACGCAGCGGCAGGATCGTGCTGTCGATCCAGTGGCTGCCGCCCTCGCGGTCGAGATTGCGCAACACCCCGCGCCAGACGTCACCCCTCTCCAGCGTGGCGCGCAGATCGGCGTAGGTCTCCTCGGACATTTTGTCCGATTGCAGGAATCTCGGCGTGTGACCGATGACCTCGTCACGCGACCAGCCAGACAACTCCTCGAATCGCCGGTTGGCATACTGAATTCGGCCAAGCGTATCCGTAATGAGGATCGTCGCAGGGCTCTGCTCCACCGCCTGCGCCAGCCGCTGCTCGGAACGCTGCAGCGCGCGGCGACGCTCAAGCTCCTCGGTCAGCCTGGCATTGGCACCGCGCATGTCCCGGATCAGCAACGCAATCAGAAACGCAATGCTCAGCGTCGCCGCCACCAGCAGGACCATCGCCAGAAACCCGTAGCCGATCAGCGTCTCGCCCCGCATCACGGCCGCGATAATGCGTTCGGTGCTACGCGCCCGGCTGTCCATCCACAGCATTTCCAGATTGCGCAGCGCCAGGATCGCCTCGGTATCGTCGACCTTGACCAGACGGTCGGTGCGTTCGGCCGGCCAATTGCCCGCCATCGCGCGATCCGCGATTTCGATTTTCCCGCGATATTCTTCGATGGTTTCCTTTATGGTTTCCAGCGCGCGGCGCTCGGCCTCGGGCAGCGGCTCGGACAGGTAACTGGCCATAACCGCGTCAAACTGCGTGAGTTGATCCATCATCCGCGTGCGATAGCTCTCGTCCTTGCGGATGACGTAGTTCTTGAAATTGTGGATGATCCCGCCATAGCCGAGATAGCCGCGCAGGGAGCTGATCCAGACCCCTTTTTTCTCCGGGTCCTCGGCGTAATCCTTCCAGCTCTCCGCGATATCGGTGAATTGCGCGCGGGTCTGTGCGCCGAGGTATAGCCCGGTCGCGACGGTCACCAGCACCAGGAGCGCGGCGGCCATGGCGAGCTTGTAGGTGCGTTTGATCGAGGTCATGTCGGCCCTTTCAGACTCCCGCTACAATCGCGCCATTGCCATGCCGTGGCAAGATTTTGTGCGGGGATGCACCTGAGATGACCGAGCGGATACTTGTCGTGGATGACGACCGTCAGATGACGGGTTTCCTGGATCGATTCCTGACCAAGCAGGGCTTTGACGTGCATTGCGTCGGATCGGCTACACGCATGGGGCTTGCCATGGAGCACGGCGAGTATGACCTCGTCCTGCTCGACGTGGGCCTGCCCGATATCGACGGTTTCGAGGTGACGCGCGAATTGCGCCGCTCCTCACGCCTGCCGATCATCCTGCTCACCGCGCGCGAGGACGTGTTCGACAAGATCATCGGTCTGGAGCTTGGTGCGGACGACTATGTCTCCAAGCCCTTCGAGCCACGCGAGCTCCTGGCACGCGTCCGCTCCGTGCTGCGCCGGTCGAAAACCATGGGCACCAGTCACGAGGCGCTGCCGGAAGTTCGCGTGTTGCGGTTCATGGGGTTCGTGCTCGATCTGCCGAAACGGCAACTTTCTGGGCCTGACGAGCGCGAGGTGGCACTGACGGGAATGGAGTTCAACCTGCTCAAGGTCTTGGCGGAGAATGCTGGCGACGTGGTCAGCCGCGACAAGATTATGCAGACGATCTACGGCCACGCCATCACCGTGACCGACCGCGCGATAGACGCCCATATTGCCCGGCTACGCAAGAAGATCCTTTGCCCTGCCAGTGGGAATACACCAATCCGCACCGTGCATGGCGCAGGCTACAGCCTTGCCGCGCAGGTTTGTGCTGAGTAACCTGGCAACGCATCCTTGAAGTATTCGGATGCGTTTTTACGCCGATTCCATGTCGGACGCACGGGAGTTCATCGGCATCGACCGAAAGCGCGAGCTTGGGGAGCTTTGTTGTCGGCCTGCGGCACGGACAAGACCATGGCACAGAAACTAAACTCCCTTAGCCACAATGATCGCAATTGAGATAACGGTGTCGCCGATGCTTGATCTTTGCACCTACTGCCGGCCGTTCAGCCACCTTTCTGGCTCTCAGTTTAGACGTTCGTTACAGATAAAAATCGCGTTTTGGAGATGTTTGAAAAGTTTAAGTAACTGATTTTATTGAATATGAACGTTTAAATATGTAAACGTAGCCGTCTCAAAAGCTGGCTGATGTAAAGGTTTTGGGGGTATTATTTGCTGCAAACATTTACATAGGTAAACGTCTTTGGGGCCGAATGTTTTTATATGTAAACGTCTGTGCGCGGCCATGTAAACATTCTTGCCGGTTCTCAGGACGATCAGCTGTCGACGGGTCTCCGGTTCAGATCCTGCCATATGGGAGCTTTGGATCGAGGATGGTGATGGCGCCATATCGCATCCCCATGGCCCAATCTCGATTTCTCTAGGACTTCACATTCGTGCCGGGATCCGCCGCGACGCGTCTTGATAAAAAGCGAGCCATTCCTATCCCCGGCGGACACGTGGCCCGTCTCTCGGTATGAAAGAGGTATTCGATCTCACCGGCAGCCACAGGCCAAGGATCGTCGATCTGCTCAAGGAAGGCAGACTGACGGCAAATTCAGGTGGCATACTTGGCGCGACGTCTGCCTCGAGGAGCGGGAATGCCGAGTAATCCGCTGCTGGTCTCGATGAAGAGCCAGAGATCCTGTGGAAGGAAGGTGAAGAGGTTGTAATTGAGTATCTGCAGGCCCAGAAACCCAAGACCCGCGCGTAGGACTACTCCACGCCGAAACGCGCCCGGGGCCAGCAATGCGACGGACAGGGCTTGTCCGATCAGAATGGCTCGACGTTCCAGTATAGACTACAGGTGAAATACACGGGATTGGTCCAATTCCTAGGTTTTCCTGTTAAACGCGATGGGGATGCATTCTGGCTCCGGCGCTGCCCCGTGGCGAAGGCTCCCATACCGGGTGTCGAGTCGGTCGATCTCGTCAAGGCCACTGGGAGGCATCTATCCACATCGCGGCGTTCTGAATGCGTAAAGGCCGCAATGCCGCACGAAGAGGGGCGAGTTCTGTCGCACTGGATGTTGGAGCAGCGCTGCTTGGATCGCTTGTTCGCCGTGTAACGTCGCGGCTATTGACCCTCTGTGGCGGTGTGATCGAGGCCATATTGGGGGCCGCGATGAATCCCGCCGACAGGGCTCGGTCGATGATGATGAGCGGCACGCTACTCAAGGCAGGGTGCCGCGTCACGTTTGGCGGGCGGAGTCACTGACCCTTGTCGCGTCAGACCGCGGTGACCGGCTCGGGATCGGCCCGTTTCACGGCGGTGCCGCGCACCACGCGGACATCCTCGCTCGGCGCGCCGATGCGTTGCCCGTGTTCGCGGATCGCTGCGAGGTCGCTGGCCTCGTAGATGCAGACGGTTCCGATCCGACCGTCTTCCTCGGTCACGGCGTAGCTTCGGATCCAGCGGAGCCGGTCCTTCATGTCTTCCCCGACTTCGAGGGATTTCTTGTTGGTTACCGCGAGGTCATCCTCGCTCGACCAGATGCCATGACGGCGGATGATGTAGAGTTCCATATTTGCCTCCTCTTGGCTTCATTCGCAGATACAAAGTGGACCCTGATCGTGCGCATTGGCAGCCGACGATTCGGACGGAAAGCGGGGATGATCGTGCCAATCGCCCGCGCCGCGGGTGAAATCCGTGCACCAATATGCCAAACTCCCCGGCATGATAGAGAGGAACGACAAGTGGGATGTCGCGATCGTGCTCGTCGACGAAGGCTATGCATCAACGGCGGTCGGCCCGATTGAGGTCTTCGCCGCAGCGGGGACCATGTGGAATGAGATGTGCGGCTCTGATCCAGAGCCGCATTTCCGCGTCACCACGGCATCGATCGACGGACTACCGGTCAGAAGCGCTTACGGCTTGCGCGTCGTGCCCGACCTGGCAATCGCGGATCTCGGGCCGGTGGATCTGGTCATGGTGTCGGCCTCGGGTCCCGTGCCGGCCGAATGGATGGCGCGTCACTCTGCGCTCCCACCCTGGCTGTCGGAGCGATACTGCAGCGGAACGCGCGTTGCCGGGGTCTGCTCAGGCGTCGCCTTCCTGGCCGAGGCGGGACTGCTCGACGGTCGCCTTGCTACGACGCATTGGGGTGTGGCGGAAGGTTTCAGTGAACGCTATCCTGACGTTGACTGGCAGACGGATCTGCTCATCACCGAGGATGCAGGGCTTTACTGTAGCGGCGGTGTCAACGCCGCCAGTGACCTCAGCCTGCACCTTGTCGAAAGGCTTTGTGGCCGCGACGTGGCAATCAATTGCTCCAAGGCCCTGCTTCTCGACATGCCGCGGGCGAACCAGTCCGGTTACGCCCTGCTTCCGCTGGCGCGGCACCATGGCGACGGGAAAATCCGCGAAGCCGAACGTCACCTCAGTGCGCATTTCGACAGGGATGTTCCCGTAGAGGAACTTGCGGACGTTGTCGGCATGAGCCGGCGCAACCTGGTGCGCCGGTTCAAAGAGGCCACTGGCCACATGCCCGGCGCCTACCTGCAGATGATCCGCGTCGCAGCCGCACGAAAAATGCTCGAGGACGGGGCGCCGTCGATCGAGCAGGTCGGGCTTTTGGTAGGCTACGAGGACGCTGCCTTCTTCCGACGCGTTTTCAAGCGCCATAGCGGGACGACACCGTCGGCCTATCGCGACCGGTTTCGCCCGCGCAGGGTTAGCCCTTGAAGTTGGGAATCCGAGCGGGAGGTGCGCCTCAGCCCTCGACGGAGTCGTCACCCGAGACATAAGCATCGTGGCCTGACGAAATCCCGAAGAAGTCGCCCCTGGTGATAGGCGTCTCCTCTTCGCTTTCGACCATCCGCACGACAAGCCGGTCCAATAGGAGACATTGACCACGGCTCGCGGACCGTCATTCCGGACATTCGCTTCGCCTGCATGATCTGGTGCTTTATCTAGGTCAGCAAATAAGACTAGCCCCCTAGGGAGGCATCGCGACGAAGGGACCTAGCTCGGCTCCGACTGCCGGTCGTGCCGCGCCGTGCCAAGTGGGAAACACTTTGGAAATGAGGAATATGCTCAACTCTGTTATCGTGGCCACCATGAACGACACGCTTTCTCTGCCCCGGCAGGACATCTCTTTTGTCCGAAGCCGTGACGGAACCCGGATTGCGGTGGCCTCGATGGGGCACGGCCCGGTCATCGTGCGTGCCGCGCACTGGCTTGGTCATGTCTCGCAGGATGTGAACAGCCCGGTCTGGCGTCCATGGTTGGAGCGGCTGACAAGAGCCAACAGATTGTTGCGGTATGATCTGCGCGGCTGCGGCCTCTCGGATCGAAGCGTCAGCCGGATCGACTTCGAAGCCTGGTATGAAGACCTTGAAGCTGTCACAGCCCCCTTGCAGCAACCTTTCGTATTGCTAGGCATGTCACAGGGCGCGGCGCTCTCCATCACCTACGCCCTACGCCATCCTGAGAGGGTTTCGAAGCTCGTGTTGATCGGTGGCTACGGTCGCGGCCTGCTGGCCCGTGGCGGCGGCGAACCAGCGCGACTGGAGGCCGAGACGCTGGCCAACCTCATGCGGCTCGGCTGGGGGGTCGAGGGCTCGGCCTTCTCGCGCGTCTTCACGCGGCTCTTCGTGCCTGGCGGAACGGCCGACCAGGTCGGCTGGTGGCGTGAGATGGAGCGGCACGCCGCCTCGCCGCATATCGCAGTGCGAACTCTGGCGATCCTCAACGAGATCGACGTGATGGACGCCGCGGCGCAACTGGATTTGCCGGTCCTGGTGCTGCACAGCCGAGGAGACGCCCGCATCCCGTTCGACGAGGGGCGCCGGCTGGCCGCGACCATCCGCGGAGCGCGGCTCGTGACTTTGGACAGTTCGAACCACGTTTTGCTGGCGCAAGAACCGGCCTGGGACGCGATGTGGCAGGAGATTGCGGGTTTCCTCGACGATAGCAAGGCGCATCGCCCAGTAGAATCCGCGACAGTCTTCGCCGACCTCTCCCCGGCCGAGCGGGAGGTGTTGAGCAGTCTTGCGGAAGGACTGGGCAACGCGGCCATTGCCACCCGGCTGGGAAAATCGGAAAAGACCGTGCGTAACCAAGTCTCGATCGTCTTGGCCAAGCTTGGTGTCAACAGTCGGTCCGAGGCCATCGTGCGCGTCCTGTCCATGAAAGAAGGACAAATGCCCCGACATTGATGCCGGAATCCATCGTGCAATGGGACGCCCTGCTCATGCGCCCGGGGTCGCCGCCGTGCTTTCCTGTGCTTCGAAAAGGAGGCTTCGGACATGCACACCGGATCGACAGGCAATGACGGCGAAGGGCGGGCAATACTGGCACTCGGGCTTGCGACCTTCTTCTGGTCGGGAAATTTCATAGCAGGGCGGGCAATCGGCGGGGCTGTTCCTCCACTGGAACTGAACATCATCCGTTGGGCGCTGTGCCTGCTGCTGCTACTACCGATCACGTTGCCGGCACTGCTGCGACACCGTCTCGAAATCATACGTGCGTGGCGGCTGATACTTTTGCTTGGCCTGACCGGCATCGCCGGGTTTCATACCATGGTCTACAAGGCGCTGACGCTGACCGCTGCCGTTAACGCGCTCCTGATCCTGTCTCTGGCCCCCGTGGTCACCGCCCTGGGCGGGGCGCTTTGGAACGGCTACCGGCCGGGTGTTGCCCAGGTTGGCGGGCTGGTGCTCTCGGCCTGCGGGGGCGGTATCATCCTGCTTTTCGGCAGGGGTGACGGGGCCGGTGTTGGGATGATCGACCAAGGGGCGCTCTGGATGATGGGCGCGATCGTCGTCTGGGCCGCCTATACCCTGCTGCTGCGCCACCGCCCCCCGTCTTTGCCGCAGGACGTGACACTGACAGCCAGCGTTGTGGTCGGGGTCGGTGCTATGGCATTGGTCTTGTCGTTTCGGGGCGTGCAGCCGGTGCATCTGACCGGAGCCAGCATATTTGCCATCCTATACATTGCCGTCTTCGCCTCGCTCTTCGGGTTCCTTCTCTGGTCCTGGGGGCTGACACGGATCGGCCCCGAGCGGGCTGGCCAGTTCCTGCACTTAATGCCGGTTTTTGGGACACTCCTCGCCGTTCTTCTTCTAGGTGAGCGCTTTCTCCCCGCACATGGGCTCGGCGCGCTGCTCGCCATCGGTGGGATTGCCCTCGTCAATCGCACGCCCCGCGCGTCAGGTCCCCGGTTGCGCGGACCCGGAGGCGCGCCAATCAAGTCACCAATGACCACGAACGAGAAGTAGTCTGGCCAAGTGCTTGTCCCCGCCGCCGAAGCGAAGCGATCGGACTCGGTAATGCTTGGCTTATCGACCCATCGTGGAAATCCTTTGACGGAGCAGCCAAATTCCACTCCCCGCCCTTCTTGCAAGTTCCGCACTGAAAACGAACTTCGCATAAGGGTTCTTCGTTGCCGCCGGATGCTTTGTGAGCTTGCCTCTGGAAGCAGATGATTTGACCCTCTGAAAGACCCATTCTGGTTCTTCGTTGCCGGTCATCTGCGTATTATAGCGTCATGGAAGCCACCATTCGCCGCAGTGTGAGTATGCTCAACCACTGTTTTGGCGTTTCCGCTCGAGCAAGACAGCGACCGAGGCGGTTGACGCGAAAGTCCGGGCAAGATCGACCAAAGCTGTAGTCGGGACGGGTGTGCAAATTAGCCCGACATCCCAGATTGCCGCACCGGATAGATTTATCGATAGGATGGCCTTTGGCAACTCGGAGCAAAAGCGGACAGTCGCGACGCAGGGTAGGAACTTCGAACCGGGTCGGCCGTGTCAACTTCGGCAACGCCGCGACTGTGTTTTCTCTATCTCCGCAGTATTGCGCGCGTCGATAAACGTCGACTAGGGACGCCGCGCGATCACGGTCACAAAGGGGTTGAAGCCGTAGAGCGTTCCGGCGTCGATCCGACGCTGGCATTCAGCGACGAGCGCGTCCGCAAGCGGCTGGCCGATGATCCCGTCCGTGACTAGGCGGCCAGTCGCGAATTTCGTCCAGACCGGGCCGCCGTGGCCTTCGAGGTCAAGCCGCGTCTCGGAGCGAAAGATCTCTGTCTCGAACCCGGCCTCGGTCAGCAGCGGTCGCAGCCGCCCGGCAAGCCACGGATCGGTCACGAAATTCCGGGAAAACCCGATGGCGCAAGCCTCCATCGGGTCGTCTGGGCAGAGCGCCAGCGAGAGCCGCGAGAAATCGGCGTCGCAGACCACCACCTGCCCGCCGGAACGAAGGACACGAAACGCTTCGGCCAGAATTGCCTGCGGGTGGGTGACGTGGCTCAGCACGGTGTGCAGGATCACCTTATCCACTGAAGCGGCATTCACAGGCTGCTGCGCACCATCGCAGACATCGAAACGCAGGTTGGGGATGTCCCTGCCGCGGCTGCGCGCGTCTGCGATGAGTTCCTCGGCAGGGTCGGTGCCGATTACCCGGGTGCGGGGACGATAGCGTGCGGCTGCCCGTGCCACAGGGCCTGTGCCGCAGCCGATTTCCAGCAGCGTGCCCCCGTCAGGCCAGTCGAGGTCGGCAAAGTAGCGTTCGATGATCTCGGTCATTGCAGGATCATCGGCCCGGTCTTCGAGCGCGTCGATGATCTGTCCGATCATCTCGTCACCGGCGGCAGAAACATCTTGGAACGGGTCTGGCATGACAGATCTCCCTTTCTGCATGTCGTTCTGTCTGAGCTTGGGGTTATGAGAGCCCGACTGCGTTCAGCCAATCGTCGACCAGGACTTGCAGGTGATCCTCCACCCATCGTCCGACCGCACGAGCATGAAGAACTCGCGCGCATCACCGCCGAAGAAATCCCTTTCATGCAATCGGGCCAAGGCGACATCACCAGCAATTTCCACGTCCTCGATTTCGACACGATGTTCGGCACCGGTCGCACCGGGCTCCAGTTCTTCAGAAACCCAATCGAAGAACGTTCCGATCGGAGCGGCCATCAGGTCACCGTCGAAATCGCCGAATAGGTTGGCGTGTTCGTGGAACGCCGATTTGAGCAGCGCGACATCTGCGGTGCGCATGCCTTCCACGTAGCGGTCGATCGCTTCGCGGATCGGAGTCTCGTCAGCGGTCTGCATTTCGGTCTCCTCCTGTCTTCGATGGTTCGACAGGAAGGATTGAAGCCGATTCGCGTTGGAAAACCGTTGGTCGGGCTGACTATCAGTCTGGCACGCCCGCAGCGCGCAGCGCGTCTGCAAGCTCATCACGCACCCGTTCATTGCGAAATCCGAGCGGCGCAACGAGGTTGCCAGCACGGACATCAGGCACCAGCCGCTGGAGAGCAACAACTTCCTCGCGCGCGCGTTCCGCCTCACCCAGGCGCGCAAGCGCGGCAATCTCGAAGGCCTTGCTCTGCTCGTTGGGCTGAGACATCCGGCTGAGCGCCGCACAGGCCTCGTGCAAGTTCCCTTGAAGATACTGTGCCATGCCGAGGCCCCAGAGATACCAGTCGGGATGGAAAGGGTTCAGCCGCATGGCATGTTCCATTCGGGCGATCGCCTCCTCCGTCCGATTTTCGAACATCAGTGGCCAGGCACAATTGGCCAGTGCATCGGAGTTGTTGGGATTGAGCGCCAGCGCCCGGTCGAAGCAGTCGAGTGCCATATTGTTGTCGCCTGCGGCGAGATATGCGGCGCCCAGTGCCCAGTGCGCGAAATCGAGATCCGGGTCGAGTTCCGCCGATCTTCGTGCGTGTTGCGCCGTGCGGGACAGCGCCGCCCCAGGATTGTCTGCCCAGCCCAGGTAGACCTCGAAGAACCAGGTCCAGGCGAGCCAGCCATGGGCCGTCGCCGAGTTTGGTGCCAGCGTCAGCGCCCGTTCGAAGTGACCGCGCGCGGCGCGCATGTCATCCTTCAGAAACTTCTCCTTGAGCATCATGCCGCGCATCAGGTGATCATGCGCATCAAGGTCGGCTTCAGACTTGGAGTGGGCAAGCCGCGCCTCGTTACGCTGCACAATCCCCTTATAGCCGCGCAGCGTAGCCACGATCTTCGCCACCACCTCATCCTGGACGCTTAGTATCGCCCCGCGCGGTCGATCATAGCGCTCGCTCCAAACCACGGTGTTTTGCAGCCCGTCCGTCAGTTCGACGTCCAGCCGCAGGCGCTCCTCGTCCAACCGGACGCGGCCTTGCAGCAGGTATCGCACGCCCAACTCTACAGCGATCTCAGCCGCACCTAGCATCGTATCGCGATAGGCATCAGCTGACTCCCCGGCAACGACGAACAGGGTCCTGTCCCGAGCCAGCCCCGTTCGCACGTCCGCCGCCAACCCGTCAACCAGGTGCGCCATGTCCCCGTCGGTCAGGTCCACAAACGGCATGACGACGATGGAGGGCTTGTCCGGTCTTCTGAGCATAACACGTGGCAGGCGATCATCGGCTTGGCGGACATGGTCTGCCAGCCGTTCGGTCGCCGCGTCCGGCGTGGCATCCAGCTCTGTCGCCAGTTCGTCGCGGAAGGCTGCGTATCGCCGCAGCGCATCGGCCCGACGACCAAGCCCGCTCAATGCCCGCATCGCGCCCTGGCAGCCGAGTTCGCTCAGCGGATCGAGGGCCAGAACCTGCTCCGCCGCGTAGTGCGCCGCCGCGAAACGCGCCGCCGCCAACTCCGCCTCCATGGCTGAGACCGCTCTGCCCAATGCGGCATCTCGGAGCCGCATCCGTTCTTCAGCGCACCACTGGTCGAAGCTGGACGTGCCAATTTCGAGCCCGGCAAGAAATTCCCCATGAAACGTTGCTGGATCAGCTTCGTCACACTCGACTTCCGTCGCGATCGCGTCCCGGTTCACACTGATACGGTCAGGCCCCTGCCGGACAATCCTTTCGGCGTCATGGCGGAAGGCTCTGCGCATTTCGTGCAACGTCCCTCGCAATGCCCGGCGTGCATCATGATCGGGTCGACCCGGCCAGAAAAGTTCTGACAATTTGTCCCGCGCAGCGCCGGCTTCTCCGGCCTGCGCAAGATAGATGAAGAGCGCGAGAGACTTCTGCGTCGGGAACCGGATCGCAGTTCGGTGCGCGTCAAACACCTGCGGACGGCCGTAGAGCCGCAGAAAGACGCATGGGCCGTTGGCATAACCGCGATACGTCATAAAGGTCTACGGTATCAGATCAACCGCAGCCGCGCCACAGGTCGGACTTTGTCACTGCAGCGTGCCAGCGCATCAACGGAATTTCAGCGTTCGGAGTTGATCCGGACATTCGGAAACAGCCTCGGACAGCACGTAGTCTGACGAAACGTCCGCCGCCGGGATGTCATTGATCCCCATCCCACTTGATCTTCCACTGACCTTTCATCCAGCCGGGAAATCGTCGCGGAAAACTCCAGGCCAGACCGGTCCAGTTTGTGGGAACCAAATTGATTGGCCTGGAGGCCGCTTGAATACCTGTGCAAGGGCAAGACCGGCTGCGCAAGGCGATTGCTCACGCACATGACAGATTGGACCACTGGCTATCTTGACGGTGTCCATCTTGCCCGAGAGCACTTGGTGTCGGGGAAGGAGGCCCACGCTGGAACGCGCACTACGCGTCGCCTTGGGCGGGCGTCATCTCAGCGCTAACCCAATCGCGAAAGGCCCCCAGACCCACCTGACCGTCGGCCTCGATATTCCCGAGCGTATTGAAATATTGGTTTTCCGAGAAACCCGGGAAGGAGAGCGTTCCGTCGTCGTCGATCCCCAGAAAGCCGGGCTAAGACATAGCATGTAAACCATTCATACGATGGTATCGTGGTTCCTCTCGCTCTTAGGATGCTGGTGCAAGACACGTTTGGAATATTCGCCGGATAGCTGGTGCACTTGGTTCGGCAAGGTCATGCCGCCGGCGCGATCAGCGCCTCTCCCTCATCCCTGATCCCGAACCGTGCAACCGCGTGATGCTTGACGCGGTAGCCTTCACCAAGGTCGGTCCGGTTGCTGCCTGACAGCCAGTCGTCGCGCTCCGCGCTATCGAGGATCACCGGCATGCGGTCATGGATCGGGGTTACGGTGTCATTCGCCGCACGCGTCAGGATCGCGCAGGTGCGCAGATCGTTCCAGACCGACAGGAGGCCCGCGAACCACAGTGTCTCCTCGTTGCCGGCGCTGGAGAAGAAATGCGGTTGCTTGGGCCTCTTGGTGCCGGTCCACTCGTAGTAGCCGCCAGCAGGGATCAGGCAGCGACCATAGCGCCAAGCCCCTCGAAAACTGGGCTTGGTCGCTGCGTCCTCGATCCGGACGTTGATCGTGCTGGCGCGCCAGTCCCTCAGATCGCCCTTGTGCCAGCTCGGGATCAGGCCCCATCGCGCGCAGGTCAGCTCCTGGCCCACTAGCACATAGACCTCCTGCGTCGGCTTGATGTTGAACCGGCGCGGGAAGGGCGTGATCTTGAGCTCGGAGAACTCGAACTCGGTGCCGCGCAGGTTGGGGTCTATGAAACGTCCGCACATAGGCAGACGATGACGGGTCCTCTGCCGATTCTACAAGATGCAGCGATGGGGACGTGACTGGACCGGACGGGCGCAGGCCCGACGAAGAGTGTCGCGGATTCAGCCATCTCCCGGCGATCCACCGGGCGCGTTGGTGCGTTCCAGTTAGGATGTCGTGCTAGCCAGCGTGAGATCACCTCGGCCAGCGCCATCTGAAAGTTGAAGCATGGCTGGTAACCGCACACGAGTGGAGGACCGAAGGCCTTTGCGGCGGTGGAAATATTGCAGAGCTTGAACTCGACCCATCCGCTGCTGCGCCCGGTTTGTTCCCTGATGGCACGGTGCTGTGCTGCCTTGTTCACGTGACGGCCTGTGAGATCATCAATAAACATGGCAACTGCGTCGTTTTCCTCCTCTGACCAGCCGGCTCTACTAATCATGTCAAGCTATGCCGCGCACCAATACATGTCATCTGGAAATCCGGACTGGGGAGCGTGTGCACATTACACCATCCGAAACATCGAAGATCTCGAGGATGTATACCGCACGCCGATCACGACTGTGTTTGAGATGGTCATCCGACGGACGATCATCGGATGCGATATGTAATCTGGGAGGTTTGGGGCATAGAATCTCCGTGGCAGCAGAAAGCATCCCGATATGGCAATCTCGATTTCCCTAGGACTTCGTATGCGCACCGGGATCCGGCGGGCTGTGTATCGATATTTGATGAGCCATTCCTGACCCCGACAATTCCGCCGTCAAAGCCGCAGATCTTCACCGCCGTCCCGCACCGAATCGTGCGGACAAAGAGGCGCTGTAGCAGAGGATTGAGGATCTGATGGTGTTCAACCTTATTCGAGCGGCAGCCAGAACATAGCTGAACCTGGAGGCAACACCTGGATCATCGGCACGGTGCGCGCCGGGATCGAGCACCTCTTCCGGGTGGTCAAGCGCCAGTTCGGCGATGTGCAAACCCGCTACTGGGGGCTTGACCTGCCACGGGATTTTTCCTCCACTTGGAACTAGAGTCCGACCCAACGAAGGGACGGACAATGAAGCGATCAAGATTTTCGGAAGAACAGATCATCGGCATTTTGACCGAGCATGAGGCTGGCG
>NZ_PVWS01000038.1:0-23554 GCF_004126395.1 Roseovarius sp. A46
TTCTTCTTCATCGCATCACGCAGGCTGGGAAAGGCGGGCTGTTTCGGCATCGGCAGGACTCCTCTGGCGGACGCCCCAAACCTATCAGATTAGGCAGAAAGTCGCAGGTTTTTCAGACGTTCCTCAAGCAATCGGAATATGGCAAGGTGGTGCTGCCGTTCGTGGTCCTGCGGCGGCTCGACTGTATTCTGGAGGCCACCAAGCCCCACGTGCTGGAGATGGCGGCCTCGTTGCCCAAGGACATGGACGACGAGGCGCGCGATACGCTCTTGTCCGGTGTCGTGGGCGCCAACATCCGGCTCTACAACGAGTCGCGCTTCACCTTCGCCACGCTCAAGGGGCAGGATCCCAAGGACATCCACCGCAACCTGATCGACTACATCACGAATTTCTCCGGCAATGTCCGCGATGTCTTTCTCGACAAGTTCCTGTTCACCGATCAGCTCAAGCGGCTCAACGACGCAGGGCTGCTCTACCAGGTATTCGACCGGTTCACCCAGATCGATCTGCATCCCGATACCGTCTCCAACCTGGAGATGGGCTATCTCTTCGAGGACCTGATCCGCCGCTTCTCGGAAATCTCGAACGAAACGGCCGGCGAACATTACACCCCGCGCGAGGTGATCCGGTTGATCGTCTCGCTCTTGCTGATCAACGACCGTGACGCTCTGACCGGCACCGGCGTCATCCGCCAGGTCTATGACCCGGCGGCGGGCACCGGCGGTATGCTGTCGATCGCCGAGATGGAGATGAAGGCGCTCAACGACCGCATCCGCGTCGAACTCTTCGGCCAGGAGCTTAACCCCGAGTCCTTCGCGATCTGCAAATCCGACATGCTGGTCACCGGCCACAACCCCGAGAACATCGCCTACGGCAACACGCTGACCCAGGACGCGCATGCCGACCGGCGGTTCCACTACATGCTCTCCAATCCGCCCTACGGCGTTGACTGGAAGAAATACGCCGACCCGATCAAGGACGAGGCTGCCGAGCAGGGCATGTCCGGGCGCTTCGGGGCCGGGCTGCCGCGCATCTCGGACGGGCAGTTGCTGTTCCTCCAGCACATGATCTCCAAGATGCGCCACGACGAGCAGGGCTCGCGCATCGGTATCGTCATGAACGGCTCGCCGCTCTTCACCGGCGGGGCCGGGTCGGGCGAGAGCGAGATCCGCCGCTGGATGCTGGAGAACGACTGGGTCGAGGCGATCATCGCGCTGCCCACCGACCTCTTCTACAACACGGGCATTCAGACCTATGTCTGGCTGCTTACCAACCGCAAGGACCGGGTGCGGCGCGGCAAGGTGCAGCTGATCGACGCCAGCGGTGAGCGGTTCTGGAAATCCATGCGCAAGTCGCTCGGCTCCAAGCGGCGGGAAATTCCGCCCGAGGCCTGCGATCAGATCACGCGGCTCTATGCCGAGATGCTGAACGGCGATGGCGACTGGGGCGACGTGTCCAAGATCTTCGCCACGACCGATTTCGGCTATCGCGAAATCCGGGTCGAGCGGCCGCTGAAACTGGCCTTCGCGCTCACGCCCGAGGGGCTGGAGGCGCTGCGCGAGGCCAAGTCCTTTGCCCGGCTCGACGAGGCGACGCAGAGCGCCATTCTGGAGTCGCTGGAGCAGCATCTGGCAGGTGAGCGGTGGGTGAGCCGCAGCGCCTTCGATACCGCACTCAGCGACTCGCTCAGGGCCGCTGGCGTCAAGATCGGCGCGCCGGTGCGCAAGGCCATCCTGGGGGCGCTGTCGGAGCGCGACGAGGCGGCGGAGGTCTGCGCCGACGCCAAGGGCAACCCCGAGCCGGACACCGATCTGCGCGATCACGAACTGGTGCCGCTGGATGAGGACTGGCGCACCTATGTGCAGCGCGAGGTGCTGCCCTTCGTCCCCGACGCCTGGGTGGATGAGAGCTACACCGATGCCCAGGACGGCGGCGTGGGCCGCGTCGGCTACGAGATCAACTTCAACCGCTACTTCTACAAATACGTGCCGCCCCGCCCGCTGGAGGAGATCGACGCCGAGTTGAAGGCGCTGGAAGCCGAGATCGCCGGGCTGTTGCAGGAGGTAGTGGAGTGATGCCACGCCTCAAGCACTTGTTGCGACTTCAATACGGTTCTGCACTTGCAGGAGACGCACGAGTAGAAGGCGGATACAACGTCTACGGGTCGAATGGCGCGGTTGGAACCCACGTCATACGAAACACGAAAGCGCCTGCCATCATTGTCGGCAGGAAGGGCTCTTTCGGAAAGGTGACGTGGGCAGATAATGGCGGATTCTGTATCGACACGGCATATTTCGTGGATGACCGCTACTGCGTCGGCGATCTTCGTTTTGCATACTATGCGCTATTGCATCTGAGACTGGACGAGCATTCGAAAGATTCTGCCGTCCCCGGTCTTGATCGGAGCGACGCTCAGAATCACGAGATCGAAATCCCCGACCTCGCGACCCAACGCCGGATCGCCGACTTTCTGGACCGTGAGACCGCAAGAATAGACCTGCTGATCGAGAAAAAGCAGCGGTTTGCGTCCGGTGTCGAGGACGAGTTTCTAGATCGTGTTTCGCACCTCGTGACGCTTGGAGCGGACGTAGATGCGCGCCATAAACAGTCTGGGTATTCATGGCATCCAGCCGTCCCGAAGCATTGGACCGTCACTCGTTTGAAGTTTCTATGTTCTCGGATTGTCGACTGTCTGCACGAGACGCCAGAGCACATCGAAGATGGTGCCTACCCGTCGATACGCACGTCTGACCTGATCCGAGGTTCTGTTGACATAGGCGCCGCGAAGCGCGTCAGCGCCGAAGAGTATCGGCACCGGATACAGCGCCTAGAACCCAAGGAGGGCGACATCCTCTATACGCGCGAAGGCGAAAGGTTCGGGCTGGCTGCGCTAGTCCCGCCTGAGACAAAACTATGCCTTGGGCAACGAATGATGATGTTCCGCACAAATAGGCGTGTCCTTCCTTCCTATTTGATGTGGTCGCTGAATGGGAAGTTCGCTTACAACTTCCTGAAGCAAGATGTGACCGGCGCGACTTCCCCCCATTTGAACATCTTTGACATTCGCAACGTCCCCGTCTTTCTTCCGCCTATCGATGAACAACGGGCGTTGGGCAGGGAAATCGATGCGTTCTTCGAAAAGAAATCGCGGTTGGTCGAGAAGACATTGGCGACCATCGACCGCCTCAAAGAATACCGCTCCGCCCTGATCACCGCCGCTGTCACGGGTCAGATCGACGTGGAGACCTACGCCAAATCCGGCACCCCCGACCGCCGCCTCGACGCCATTCAAGAGGAGATGGGCGAATGACTGAAACGAACCTGCAAAAATCCGAACTTGTCATTTCCAAGATTCTAGAACGCCTGCTTGATCTGGGACTGCAACAAGGAACACGGCTTAGTTTCGAAGACCTCGATCTGCCGAAAGAACATGCGCCCATCTACAACGGATGCTGCGCATGGTTAATCGAAGAGGGTGTTATTCGATGCTCGAACAAGTCACAGGCGCTTGCTGGTAATCTCGTAATGGTCAGCCCAATGATTACATCGAGAGGTTTTGCGCTTCTCGATCAACCCTTTGTCGTTGACGATGACAAAATGCGCGTCGGCCAAGCAGTCAAGGAAGTAGCGGATGGTCAGAGAAACTACGCGGGCATCGGTGATTTCGTAGGCGGATTGTTAGGCGGCTTCACCAAGTCGATGGGCAGCTAGATGACCAACACCCACACCACGGTCGACATTCATCAAGAGAAGGTCTTCGAGGCGCATATCGTCGCCTGCCTGACCGCTGACCAGGGATACATCGAGCGCGACTGTGCGGCGCATTATAACGTGGCCCATGCGCTCGACACCGAGTTGCTGTTCCGGTTCCTCAAGACCACGCAGCCCGAGGCGTGGCAGACGCTCGAGGACCACTACAGGGCACAGGCCGAGGCGGAGGTGCTCAAGCGGCTCGACAAGGCGCTCAAGGACAAGCCGACCCATGTCGTGCTGCGCGACGGCATCAAGCTGGTGCCCAACATCCGCTTCGCGCTGTGCTTCTTCAAGCCCGCCTCGAACCTGAACCCCGATCTCACGCGGCTCTTTGATGCCAACATCCTGTCGGTGATGCGTCAGGTGCATTACAGCGCCAAGGACCCCAGGAAATCGATAGACATCGTGACCTTCGTCAACGGCATCCCGGTCGCGACGCAGGAGGTCAAGAACCTGCTGACCGGGCAAAACGTGCGCCACGCCGAGAAGCAGTATCGGCAGGACCGCTCCCCGGCGGGCGAGCCGCTCCTGACATTCAAGCGTGGCGCGATCGTGCATTTCGCGGTGGACCAGGACAACGTGTCGATGACCACGCGCCTGATGAATGGCAAGACCCGGTTCCTGCCCTTCAACCGCGGCCGCGACGGCGGGGCTGGCAACCCCGATGTGCCGGACGAGAACCGCGTCGCCTATCTCTACAAGGACCTGCCCGAGGGGCGCGCGGTGTTCTCGCGCGAGGTGCTGCTCGACCTGATCGGCCGGTTCATCCACCTCGAACGCAGCAATGGCAAGGAGGTGCTGATCTTCCCGCGCTTCCAGCAGTTCGACGCGGTGCGCAAGCTCTTGGTCGATGCGAGGGGGCAGGGGGCCGGGCAGAACTACCTCATCCAGCACAGCGCCGGGTCGGGCAAGTCCAACACCATCGCCTGGACCGCGCACCAGATCATCAACCTGCATGACGAGGACGACAAACCGCTCTTTGACACCGCCATCATCGTGACCGACCGCCTGGTGCTGGACCGGCAGTTGCAGAACACCATCGGCGGCTTTGCCCAGACCGAGGGCGTGGTGAAGAAGATCGACGGAACGTCCCGCGATCTGAAGGACGCGATTCTCAGGGGCGCGCGGATCATCATCACGACGATCCAGAAATTCGGCACCGAACATCTGGCGACAATCTCGGGCCAGGCCGGGCGCAATTTCGCGGTGATCATCGACGAGGCGCACTCCTCGCAATCCGGCAAGGCCGCCCAGGCGATGAGTGACGCGCTGACGCGTGACGCTACCAGCTCGGACGACATCGAGGACCTGGTGCTGGCCTTCCAGAAGGCGCGGGGGCCGCAGAAGAACATCTCGTTCCTGGCCTTCACCGCGACGCCGCGCAACGTGACGCTGGAGCGCTTCGGGCGGATCGGCGCGGATGGCAAGCCGCACCCGTTCCACCTCTACTCGATGCGCCAGGCGATCGAGGAAGAGTTTATCGTCGATGTCCTAAAGAATTACATGACCTACAAGGCCTATTACCAGCTTGAGAAAACCATCGAGGACGATCCCGCCTTCAAGGGCCGCAAGGCGCAGTCCCGGGTCGCACGCTACGCCTCGCTGCACCCCACGGCGATCGACCAGAAGGTCGAGGTAATCGTCGAGCACTTCCGCCGCCATGTCGCCAAGGAGCTGAACGGCCAGGCCAAGGCGATGATCGTCACCCAGAGCCGCGAACACGCGCTGCGCTACTGGCAGCAGCTGACCCGCTACATCGAGGATAAGGGCTATACCGGCCTCAGGGCGCTGGTGGCCTTCTCGGGCGATCTGACCATCGATGGCCATGTCTGGACCGAGGCGACCGCGAATGGCTTTGCTGAGACAGAACTGACCAAGAGGTTCGACACGGACGACTACCAGGTCCTTGTGGTGGCCGAGAAATACCAGACCGGGTTCGACCAGCCGAAGCTGGTGGCGATGTATGTCGACAAGAAGCTGGCGGGCTTGCAGGCGGTGCAGACGCTGGCCCGGCTGAACCGCAGCTATGGCAAGGACAAGCCGACCTACGTGCTCGACTTCCAGAACACGATGGAGGAAATCCGCGAGGCGTTTGCGCCGTTCTTCGAGGCGACAGCCCTAGAGGAGCGCACCGATCTCAACCAGATATATGACCTGGAACAGCGCATCACGAAGGCGACCTACATCCACAAGGACGAGGTCGAGCGGTTCGCGGATCAGTTCTTCAAGGGCGATCTGACGACCCAGGACCGGCTGGCGCTCGAAGGCACCGTTCGCCTCGCTGTGGAGCGGTTCAACCTCGATGAGGACGAGGCGCAGCAGGAGGAGTTCCGGCAGCTCCTCAAGAGCTTCCTGCGCTTCTATGCGTTCGTGGCACAGGTCGTATCGCTCAACGACGTCTGGCTGGAGAAGCTCTACGCCTACTCGGCCTGGCTCTCACGCCTGTTGCCGTCGCGCGATGTGCCTGCCGACATCACGATCACCGACGACATGCTGACCCTGTCAGCCTTCAAGCTACAGAAGGGCGAGGAAGGCAGCGCGTCTCTCGCGGCCGGTGAAACCGCGACGCTGGACCCGATCACCGAGTTCGGCGCGAATGCCTATACCGAGGAGGAGGAGCGGTCACTCTCGGAGATCAACGATTCTTTCAACGAGCGGCACGGGACGAGCTTCTCGCGCGACGACTTCCTTCGCTTCGAGCGCGTCACCCGCGAGATCATGGACGAGGACATGACCGAGATGGTGCGCAACAATCCAGCAGACGTGGTCTACAACGCGTTCTCGCAGGCGTTCTTCCGGGGCATGGTCAAGATGTTTCAGAACGACAACGAGATGCGCAACATCGTCATGACCGACAAGGATGCGCGCGAGCAGGCCACGCGGCACTTCTTCAAGCGCGCGCAGCGTCATGCGAGAGAATCGTGAGCCATAGAGCTGTTTTCGCCCAAGATGCTAATTCGGCCCTGACCTGCCTTTCGTCACAAGGGTCGTTTGCCGCAGTGCAGAGTGCCGAAGCAGACATTGTGCCACTTTGGCTGTTTAGGGCATCACTCGGCCATCAGCGCCTTGATGCCACCGATGAACGTGGCGTCGTCCTGCGCTTTGCGCCGGTCCAGCAGGTCGGTCGCGTCCGGCCCGGCGCGGAAGCGCAATTGATCGCCGGGCGCGGTGGCGGCCTGCCAGATCACGTCGGCCACGACCTCCGGCGATGACGGGTTCGACGCCAGCTTGCCCAACAGCCGCCCCATGGCTTCGGCGCTGGGGGCATAGTCCGCAAGGCTGTCGCCCATGGCAAAGTCGAAGGACCGCCCGCCGAAATCGGTCTTGATCATACCAGGCTGGACGATGCGAACCCGGATGCCCAGCGGCTGGAGTTCATAATGCAGCGCCTCGGACAGGCCTTCGACGGCGAACTTGGTGCCGTGATAGAGCGTGCCCAGTGGAAAGGTGACCTGCCCGCCGATCGACGAGATGTTGACGACGGTGCCGGATCGGCGCGCGCGCATGTGCGGCAGGACGGCCTTGGTGACCTCAAGAAGGCCGATCACGTTGGTATCGAACTGGCGTCGGATGCGGTCGGTCGAGAAGGCTTCGAGCGGGCCATAGGCGCCGTAGCCCGCGTTGTTCAGAAGCACATCGATGGCGCCGAAACGGTCGATGCCTGCGTTCACGGCGGCCTCAATGGACGCAGTGTCCGTCACATCAAGGCGTGTGACCAGCACATCGTCCAGGTCAATAAGGTCAGACCCTGCCGGATCGCGCATCGTGGCGATGACGTTCCAGCCTTCGGACTGAAAGCGCAGGGCGGTGGAACGGCCAATGCCGGAGGACGCGCCGGTGATGAGAATGGTGGGCATGGGGAGGCTCCTTCAGGCGTTGAGGCGGAGCATGTCGGCGATGCCGAAATTGCTCAGGACGGTGCGGGTGACGTCATGCAGCGCGGTGTTGTAGCGTTCGATCTCGGGGCCGACGCCGGTGTGATCGACGACCGTGCGAAAGGGTTTCTGGCCAAAGGGCAAGGCAAGCAGGGTGGTGACGGCCTCGGCGATACGCTCGGGGCGCTGGTCGGGCGTGGCCTCCAGCATCTGCGCCAGACCCTGCGACGACAGGGCGGGCACGGCGGCGAAATCGCCATATTCGGCCTCGCGTGCGGGGTCCTGTGGCGTGACCATCCCGTCGAAAAAGGCCGTGGGCATGGCTCCCGGCTCAATGATGCAGGCTTCGATGCCAAAGCCGGACAGTTCGGTGCGGTAGCATTCCACCATGGCCTCCAGCGCCCATTTCGAGGCGCAATAGGTGCCGTAGAACGGCGTCGCGATGCGCCCGATCAGGCTGGAGGTATACAGGACCGTGCCGCGCCCCTGCGCGCGGAAGTGCGGCAGCGCGGCGCGCATGACCCGCTGCACGCCCGTGACGTTGACGTCGAAAACGCGGGTCATGTCCTCAGGCGACATCAGCTCCTGAATGCCATAGGACCCGATCCCGGCATTGTTGAACAGCACGTCCAACCCGTCGAGCGCGGTGATCGCGGCGGCCACGCCGGCCTCGGTGCTGGCGGTGTCGGTCACGTCCATCTCGACGATATGCGCACCCTCAGCCTGCAACGCGGCGACGGTGTCCGCGTTGCGCCCCTTGCGGCTGCGCACACTGCCCGAGACCTGATGCCCCTGCGCCGTCAACGCCCTTGCGGTCGGCACACCAAAGCCGCCTGCGATGCCGGTGATGAAGATCTTTGCCATCTGTCCAATCCCTGTCCTGTTGATAGGATGACGATACTCCGTGCGGGACGATGTCTCTTTCCCGATTATCCGGAATACTTGCCTATTCCTCCGGTGGACAGATTTTTTGATCACGAAAGTGGACTCGGCTGTGCTATTAAGTCCATGAAGGGAGAGCCGCATGAAAGAGCTTCTGGATCGCGCAATGGGGCTGATGGATCGCGCCGGGCTGCCGCAGGGCGCGCTGGCCCATGCTGACAGCGGGATGAATTTTCTCCGGTTCGCTGCACCCAGCCCGCAGCAGGCCACGGTCTATCGCCCGCTGCTGTGCCTGATACTGCAAGGCGCGAAACAAGTCAGCGCGGGGGCGCACAGCCTGACCGTTGCCGCTGGGCAATCCTTGATCGTCAGCCATGCCCTGCCGGTCGTCTCACGCATCACCGAAGCTGCATCCGGGGCACCCTACTTGGCGCTGGTCTTCCCTCTCGACCTCGACCTGCTGCGCGGCCTTGCATCCAGGGTGCCGACCGCGCGCGGCATTCGCAGCCATGACCCGTTTTCGATCACGCTGTGCCCGACTGATCCCGCGATGCAGGACGCGTTGACCCGCTATTTCGACCATTGCGCTGACGATGAGACGCGCCAGCTGCTGGCCCCGATCAGTCGGAAGGAAATCCACGCCCGGCTGCTGCTCGGCCCCCATGGCGATGCCTTGCAAAAGCTGCTTTGGCAAGAGACCACCGCCAGCCGCATCTTTCAGGCGACGCGCGCGATCCAGTCGGATCTGTCGCGCACGGTGGTCGTGGGCGAGCTCGCGGATCGCGTCGGCATGAGCCAATCCGCCTTTTTCGAGCACTTCAAGGCGGTCACCGGCACCTCGCCGCTGCAATACCAGAAGGACCTCCGCCTGCTACACGCCCGCGACGCCCTGCGCGCCTCGGATGCCAAGGTGTCCGAGATCGCCTTTCGCGTGGGCTACGAAAGCTCCGCACAATTCTCGCGCGAATACGCACGGAAATTCGGCCTGTCCCCGCGTCAGGATCGGACCGCGCTGGCTGCGGAGTGACTGTCGCGATGAGCGCGTCCGGCCCGATGGAGACATCCAGATGCCAGCTTTGATGCTGCGGTCGCAGCCCGCATTGCCGTCATCCATTTACTGCGCAAGGGGTAACAGGGCAGGAGGCGGAATGATCCGATATCGAAGTCGACGAACGAGTATCGCTCTTCCGGACCTTACATCGTCATTAGTGGGTCCGCAGCACCTCTGCAATCGATGAGAGCCCTTCCCCGTCAGCGATGCACCACATCGCATGGGCAATGCTCGCCGCCGCGTGGGGGACCGCACAAGCCTCCTTGATGATCTCAAGTTGCTCTTCGTCCAGATCCCAATGGGCAAGGCATGCCGGTGGGTCTTCCCCCTCCTCTCCACTGCCTGCCCATTCGATCAGGTCGTATTCGACTTCTTTAAGTGTCATTGTTTGCTCGTAGTTCATAGCGGTCTCCATTCTTGTGATCAGGAGATCGGATCGTTTGCCGAAGACGGAAGCCATTTTTCGGGTTCTTCTGCGGCGCGTCAGGTTGCGGTCAGCGTCCGCGCCATGGTCCCTATCGGCCCATTGCTGACGTCGGCTTGGGTCACAGCGAATGTCTGCTTCGATCAAGAGCTCGTTTGTCCGGCAGAAATGAAACGCAGCTTTATTGGCTTGGACCTTTTCCTACACGTGCCCGGGGGCGCGCGCCATCTGACATGCCGACACAAACGACGATCTCGTTTGGGAGCGGCGCATCCGGCACTGCAATGCTCAGAGTATCGATGTGATCGAAGGACCAGACCTCGTCCTTATGCCCCAGCGGTAGATCGATGAAACAGCCAAGACCACCCAGTTTCACAATCGAGGGCATGAGTGCTTGACCGCCGCCGATCGCCGCGCGCACGGGTTTTCCCAGTCGCGGATGCAAGAGTGCCGCGCCGTGCTCAGCCGCGCCAAGGGCACCGACGATGGCAGCCTTGCCGTAGCTGACGGGCGGCGCACCGAGGGCGGCCACGGCCTCTGAAGCCAGTTGCGCGCCCAGCGTTGCGCCGAATTCGAATAGTTCTGTGAGGTCGTTCTGATCGATCCCGGCAAAGGGATTGCGCAGCACGGCCAACGCCGCTACGCGGGAGAGAGGGGCGCAGGGGGTGCCCATCTCGTCGGTCTCGGTCCGGTCCCGGATCAGCATTGTCTTTCGGATCAGCATCAGGCCGTTTCCTTCACTGGTTCGGCGGCGGCTCCGGTCTTGAGCATCCGGAATATAATGGCGACGGGTAAGACGAGAGCAAAAAGCGCGGCACCGAAGAGAATGGCGCTGTCTGGCACCCCGGTTTGGTCGAAGAGCCAGCCGGCAATCGGTGGGCTTGCGGTCATGATGGCATAATAGGCGGTGAAAAACACCCCCATGCCGAACGCGCGTCGTTCGGGCGCCACCGCCTGACCTGCCAGCGCCATGATGACGCCGGCAGGTGCCATCCCGACCAGGCCAAAGAGCAGGCTTGCCGCCAGCCCAGTGCCGGGCATTTTGAGCAACAGCAGGGAGAGAACCGCAGCAGCCATGCAGATAGCCAGAATTGTCTCTCGTCGCCCGAAACGGTCTGCGATCTGACCACAAACAGCCCCCGACAGGATCATCAGCCAGCTTCCGACGCTGATCACCGAAGCCGCGGCCAAGGTGCCCATCCCCTGCGCCTCGAGCATGCTCGGGCCGAAGCTCAGGTAGACGACATATCCCGCGTTGAAAACGCCCCAGGCGGTGCCTGCACAGAAAACCAGACCCCACTCATGCGGCAGGAGCCCCTTCATCCGGGCGCCTGCACCGGCGGGTATGCCGCTCGGTGCACGATAGAGCGTGAAGACGGCAACGGCCGCCAGGGCGCACCAGGCGGAGGCAACAGCAAAGGGTGCGCGCCAGCCATGGACCTCTGTCAGCCAGGTATGCCCGACCTGCCCCATGGCGATGCCGAAGGGCCAGCTCATCACCAGGACACTCATCGCCGTGGCGATCTCGCGGCCCTCGAACCAGTCCGCCACCATCTTGGTGAAATAGAGCCCAGCAATCACGAACCCGGCACCGGAGAGCACCCGACCGGCACCGATACCGACAGGGGCTGTCGCCAGAGCAGAAAGCGCGCCGCCCAGTGCCAGCGCCGCAAGCCCCAGTCCGACCAGCATGCGATCCGATACGAAGCGCCCGGCAAACCCGGCCGGCAAGGCGAGCAAAAGGCCCGGTGCCATGAACAGACCGATCATGAGGCCGATCTCGGCATTGTCGAGGCCGAAGGCGCCCGAAAGCTCATTGCCGACCGACCCCATGGACTGAAACTGGAAACCGGCCCCGACACGGGCGAGAAAGAGCAGCGCCAGGATGCGCCAGCGCATCACGCCCAGCCGAGCTGACGCAGCGCCTGCGCGTCGTTCCAGATCTTGGTCATATGCGCGATGCGATCCCCGTCGAAGCGCATGACATAGACGTAGTCGGATGCGACTGCCTTTCCTGTCGGCGCGCCCGGCCCGCCTGCGCCGGTCTGGGTGCCGTGGAACACCGCCGAGGCGACCACCGTGCCTCGATCCGCATCAACCGCAAAGGCGGTCAGGTCATAGCGCCCGTCCGGGATCGGACCCAGGAGGCTTTTCATCCATTCCGCGTAACCTTCCAGCGTGGTCGTGTCCGCCAGTGCATCACTCTGGCAGGCAAAGCTCGCACCATCATGACAGAATGCCCTGCACGCTTCCCAGCCGCCCCCGGTTTCGCAGTTCTCGAAAAAGCTCCGTGCTGTCCGTTCAAGTGTCATTGGTCCGCCTCCCTTTTGGTGATGGAACCAGGATGCGCCCATGACCGGGCATGGCATATCGGTCAGTTGCTGTATTCGGCACCCCGAGGGTGCAGTATTCTGCTACAGCATTTGCAGGATTGCCTGATTGACCCCGGTGCCAGAGGATCGGGGAGAAACCCTGCCGAAGGATGTGCCTGCCCCGTGTCGCCCGACGAGATCCTCAGCCCGCGCGAGATCGAGATCGCCAGCGCCTATGCGCAGGGCGATACCTATCAGGCCATTGCGGCGCGGCTGGGCATCGCGCCGTCGACCGTGCGCACCCATCTCGCCACGATCTACCGCAAGCTCGAAGTGTCATCCAAGCTGGACCTGCATTCCCGGCTGGGCGGTGCTCTGCCGACATCGGAGATGCTCACCGACCACGCGGCCGTCATCTCGGAACTGGCGCTGAGCCTCGAGGAGTCGCTGCGTCGCGAGCAGGCGCTCGCCGAGGTGCTGCGCATCATCAGCCGGTCGCGCGGCGACATCGACACCGTGATGTCGTCGATCCTCGGTTTTGCACTTGACCTCTGCGAGGCGGAGTTCGGCATTCTCTTTGAGCATGGTGGGCAAGGGAGATACGCGGCCAGTCACACACGGGGCATCCCTGAGCCGTTCAGGGACTGGCTCGACACGCAAGGCATCTTCACGGCCAGCCCACGCACTGGTCTCGGTCGACTGGCGACAAGCCATGCCGTTGTGAACATCTATGACGTTCGGGCGGAGGAAATATTCCAGACCGACGATCCGCTGCGCTATGCGACCGCTATGCTCGGCGGCGCCCGATCCTTCGTCGCCATTCCGATGATGTCGGGCGATAGCTTGGTCGGCGCCTTCACGATTTACCGGCAGTCGGTCCGGCCCTTCGGTGCGCAGGCTACCACGCTCGCGCAGACCTTTGCCGACCAAAGTGTCATCGCGCTCGACAACGCACGGATGATAGGCGCCTTGCGGCAAGAAGCACCCCCAGCATGAACGCCACCGGTGATCCTCTGAGCCCTCGTGAACGACAAATCGCCGAGGCCTTCGCGGGTGGCGAAACCTATCAGCAGATCGCCGACCGCCTAAACCTCGCCCCATCGACCGTGCGCACCCATCTTGCGACGATCTACCGGAAACTTGGGGTCTCCACAAAGCTCGACCTGCGGACGCAGATCGAGGCATCAACGCCCGCTGATCCATCTTCAAACCTACCGCCCCGCCCCGACAAACCCTCGATCGCCGTGCTGGCCTTCGAGAACATGTCGGATGATCCTGGTCAGGAATACTTCTCGGATGCGATTACTGCCGACATCATCACCGCCCTGTCCCGGTCGCCCTGGCTGTTCATCATCGCCCGCAACACGACCTTCACCTACAAGGGCGAAAACGTCGATGTCCGGCGCGTCGCGGCCGAGCTTGGCGTCCGGTTTGTTCTGGAGGGCAGCGTCCGTCGTGCCGGCGAGCGGGTGCGCGTCACGGCACAGTTGATCGACGGACTGACCGGCGGGCATGTCTGGTCTGATCGCTACGATGGCCGCATCGAGGACGTGTTCGACCTGCAAGACGAGATCACCCGGCAGGTCGTGTCCTCGATCCAGACCATCGTGCATCTCAGCACCGTCGAGGCGCCTGTCGAACGCCTGAACCGTCCGGACCTGACCGTCTGGGAGCTTACCATGCGGTCCTGGCACCTGCTCTACGATTTCACGCCCGAGGCCTATGCCTCGGCCAAGACTTTGCTTGAGCGCGCTCTTGCGATCGACCCGGAAAGCGCCGAGTCCAACATGGTCCTGTCGCTGATCAATCACCACATCGCCATTCTGGGCTTCGCCCAAGACCCAGGCCCTGCGATGGAAGCGGCCTACGCCCTTGGCCGTCGCGCCACGCAGCTCGACGACCGCAACGAGTATGCACATTGGGCGCTTGGCATCAGTTGCTGGGGGTTGCACCGGCTCGATGAAGGGATCGCGGCCTTGGAACGTGCGGTCGAGTTGAACCCCAACTGCTCGCTCGCTTACGGCAGCCTCGGCACCGCTCTCGCCATCGCCGGCCGGGCAGAGGATGCCATCGCGAACCAAGAAATCGCGATCCGGATGAACCCTCGTGATCCCAGTATCTTCTTCCGCTTCTCGGGTCTGGCGCTGGCCCATTACACGGCGGGCGACTACGACGCGGCGATCCACTGGGCCGAACACGCCATCCACCGCATGCCGCGCTGGTATCTCGCGCATTTCCTTTTGGTGGCAAGTCACGTCGCACTCGGGCGACCCGAACCGGCGCGTGCCGCAGTCGCGGCCGCCCGAGATGTTCTGTCCGACATTTCTGTCGCAGATGCCAAGCGAATGCCGCTGCGGGACCCAGCGAAGATGCAGGAATTTCGAGACCGGCTTTGTGCTGCGGGATTTGCTGCGGAGCCGCTAAGCTGACATTCGAACAGCGTGCAGCGGATGACGGGTTCCCGCCCAAATGTCGAGCAGGCCAAGAATTTTGCACCAATACTGCATCGAGATCATCCCTTTTCGGATGCCCCGCACACGAAGCGCGCCCAGTCCTCCATCATCTCCCGCCGCTTCTCGATCATGTCACTCCGCCTGTAGGCACGTTCTACGTCGCTGCCAACGGTGTGTGCCAGCGCGATCTCGGCCATTTCGCGCGGGTAGTTCGTGCGCTCGGCGGCCCAGTCCCTGAATGTGGAGCGCAGACCGTGCGGCACCGCCGGGCTACGCGACTGAGGGTCGAGAAAGCCTTTGCGCCCTGCCCTCTCCTCTTCCGCCTGCATCCTGCGCATCACGGCGGAGATCGTCATATCGGACATCTGCCCGGCCCTCGGAGACGGAAAAACGTAAGCGCACTCGGGATACCTCGGCAGAACCTTGAACAGGTCCACCGCCGCAGAGGACAGGGGCACGCGATGTTCGCGTCCCGCCTTTGTGCGTTCCGCAGGGATGATCCAGAGCTGTTTCGTCAGGTCGATCTCGTCCCAGGTCGCACCGCGTATCTCACCGGACCGCGTCGCCGTGAGTGCCAGGAACTCCAGGGCGCGCGCCGCCATTCCTTCACGCCCCTGCAGTGCCCTGAACCAGTGAGTGACATCATCCAAGGCGATTGCCGGCTGCCGGCGGCCAGACTTCTGCACCTTTCCGGGAGCGGGGAGCACCTGTTGCAGGTTTCCCTTCCATCGGGCCGGATTCTCACCCTCGCGAAACCCCATCGCCCGGGACCAGTCCAGCACGGCCTCGATCCGCTGTCGCACCCTAGATGCCGTCTCGTTCTTCGTGCTCCAGATTGGGCGCAGGACGGCCAGGATATCCTCCATGGTGATCGACGAGACGGGCTTCTCGCCAATGATCGGCAAAGCATAGGTGGAGATCGTCGATTTCCACTGCTTAACGTGCTTGGCATTGGACAGCTCTCCCTCGAGCTTTTCTTCGAAATAGCTGAAAAAGGCCCTCTCGAAGGTTACGAGCTGTTTCTCGTTTTCCGCGAGAGCAGCGCGTTGTTCCTTACGCTCTTCGACAGGGTCACGTCCCGCCCGGATCCTACGACGCATCTCTGCTGCTTGGTCACGTGCCTGCGCGAGAGACACCTCGGGATAAGGTCCCAGACCGATATGGCGTCGCTTGCCCTGCACAGTCGCGCGGAGTATCCACGACCGCGCGCCCGCCTCGGTGATACTCAGGTTCAAACCGGTCACTCCACCAACTGCATGCAGCCCCGGAGCAGACAAATTCTTGACCTGAATTGCCTTGAGTTCTCGTGCCTGCTTCGGCATTTCTTACTATCAACCTTCCCATCAACGCGATGCCCCATGAGGTGCATCCAGGTGCAACTAATTTCAACCAGACACTCACCATGATTCATATATACTATTGTTTTTTCAATATTATTTTCATCGCCCTGAAATAAGCTGCAGCTTATCAACAGCAGACACCCCTTCCGCCATTAGTTACGTAAAATCAATGGATTCTGGCGCCAATCATCCACCACCCGTCTATCCGCCCATTTTCCAGAGAGGTGCTTGAGCGGGCTCCGTCATCCAGCATAAGGCGTAAGGACCGGCAATCCGATTCCCGGGCCACCCCCCAACCAGGGACACACACCCGGGTAGTCCTCCCGCCCATGCCTAGGAAGTCCGTGTAGAGCGATCCCGAATTTTTCCAGCACCGCCAAAATAACCGTCTCATAAGGTCTCGCAGTCTGGTTGACAGACATTTTGAAGCGCCTGCCCAACACGGCAATGCACTGATCTCACTGTTTGCGTTGCAACCCGTGCTGAGCCTCGATCTGCGCACTCACCGTTAGCACGGTAGCGAGACGTTTTTCATTGGGAGGATGCGTGCCCCAGAAACTAAGATTGCCCGCCTCGGTGCGCGCATCCTCGGGTCGTGCGAAATACTGAGCCCCTTTCACCGGGTCATAGCCCGATGCGTTGGCAATGCGCGTCCCCAGCGTGTCGCTTTCCAGTTCGTATGATTGGGAATAGGCCCGCGAGCCTACCGCCGCACCAAGCTCCATGTTGCGCCCCACCGCATCCGGGTCATAGCTCACCCCTGCGGATGCGGCCTGCGCATTGGAATAGGCGGTCAGTGCACCCAAGATGAGCGCTCCGGCCATAGCCTGTTGCTGCTGCTTCTGGATGTGCCGCCCGATCAGGTGGCCGTACTCATGCCCCATGACAAAGGCGACCTCATCGTCATTCTGCATATCCTGCAGGATAGGCATGGTCATGAAAATCACGGGCCTGTCATTGCGGTAGGTAAAGTATGCGTTGCGCCTTTGGGCCTTGTGGTCAATAGCAACCTCCACGTCGCAATCGAACCCGTCGAGCGATGCGGTTTCTGCCTCGCAAAACTTTTCCGCAACTGGTTCGACACGACGGGCAACACGCTTGAAACGTCGCTCCGCTGACGTGCGCGATACCTGTTTACGGCTCGTGTCCGTCTGAGCATCGGCAAACATGGATTTCGCGCGCGCAGCCGAAGTGTCATCTATCTCTGGCAGAACGTACGTCGTCCCGCATGCATTTAGTCCGAACAACAATCCGATGAGTGTTATGGCCTTCTTCATGAAGAGCTCCTGTTAATCTGTTGTGCCCAAATAGCTTTCTATTTTCGGAGAAAATATGACGGCTGCCGAACAATCCACAACCCCGGATTCGGGGACAGGCAAAGCGGATGTCGGGACTGACCGCCCACCGCCTGCGGTGGGCTTCGGTAATTCCCGTCTTGCCCTCGAGCGGTCCCGGGCCGGTGCTTTCGGTGCCGTGAACCGACAACGTCACTCGGCAGGCTGCCAGATGCCCCTGATCCCCCCGTTCGTCCGTGATACTCGCGCGCAGCGCGCTGAGGTCGTCGCGGCAACGGAAGGGACAACCCATGCCGCCCGCCCCGTTAACCCCGCCGCGGACCGATCCCGGCACCGACGCGATACCGACAGGATACCGACGCGATGCCGATCGGGAATTTTACATCTTTCCCGTACGTTAACCCTGATTCGTCACCGCCCGGCGCACCATGTCCCAGTAGAGCGCCTCGACCTCTGCCAGGCTCAGCCGCCCGCGCTCGCGGAACCAGGTGTTGACGCCCGTCAGCATGGCGATGAGCGCCATCGCCGCGATCCGCGGCTCGGCCACGGCAAAGCGGCCCTCGGCCACGCCGCGGCGCAGGATCGCCTCCAGACGGGTCTCGTAATCGCGGCGCAACCCTTCGATAACATTGAAGTTTTCAGGATCCAGATTGCGCAGCTCCATGTACGAGACAAAGACCGCGTCGGCGCGCCGCGTATTGAACCGGATGTGGAACCGCGTGAACGCCTCAAGAGCGGCCCGCACCCCCGCCTCGGGCGGCGGGGTGGCGGCATCCCACGCCGCCAGCAGTTCCTCCATATGCGCGCGCATCAGCTCGAACAGCAGCGTCTGCTTATCCGGGGTGTAGTTATAGAGCGCCCCCGCCTGCACCCCGACCTCGGCCGCGATTTTCCGCATGGAAACAGCGGCATAGCCGTGCCTTGCGAACAGGTTCAGCGCCGCCTCGCGCACCCGCGGGCCGGTGATGTCGGAATGCGATCCTTGCGTGCGTGCCATGAGACATGGTTTATCTGAACATCCGTTCAGATCAAGGCCCGGCTTGCCCCCGCCCCCCTGGGGTGGCAAGAAAGGGTGTCGGTTTTGCCACGAGGCTTTGATGCACCCCCTGCCCGCCTGTCTTGCCGCGTTGATCGCGCTTGCCGCCTGCACCGAGCCCTACCCCTTGGCCCCCGAACTCGCCGCTTCGGGTGCCGACGCCCCCTACCCCGATCTGGTCCCGGTCGAGCGCATCGCGGCACGCGTGCCCCCCGCTACCGACGATCGCACCCTCCCCGCCCGCACCGAAGCGATCGACTCCCGCGCCGCCCGCCTCCGCGCCCGCGCCGAGCGCCTGCGCGGTCCGGTCATCGACACCGACACCAAAACCCGGATGCGCGGGGGCATCGACGGCTGACGTGCGTTGCAAGGCCGCGGCGAACCGGTTACATCGCGCCGCAACCCACGCGACTTTGAGTATCGGAGACATCCATGAGCACCCCCCTGCGCCTCGGCATTGCCGGGCTTGGCACCGTCGGCACCGGCGTGGTGCGCATCGTCCGCCAGAAGGCCGAGATCCTCGCTCGCCGCGCAGGACGGTCGGTCACGATCTCTGCCGTCTCGGCGCGCACCCGCGACCGCGATCGCGGCGTGAGTCTCTCGGGCTACGCATGGGAGGACGACCCGGTGGCGCTGGCGCGGCGCGACGACGTCGATGTGTTCGTCGAGTTGATGGGCGGCTCTGACGGCCCGGCCAAGGCCGCGACCGAGGCCGCCATCGCCACTGGCAAGGACGTGGTCACCGCCAACAAGGCGATGCTCGCCCATCACGGGCAAGCGCTGGCACTGGCCGCCGAGGAGGCGGGGCGCGTGATCCGTTTCGAGGCGGCGGTGGCGGGGGGGATCCCTGTCGTCAAGACGCTGACCGAAGGGTTGGCCGCCAACGAGATCACCCGCGTGATGGGCGTGATGAACGGCACCTGCAACTATATCCTGACGCGAATGGAGGCTACGGGCCAAGGCTACAACGCGCTGTTCGAAGAGGCTGACAAGCTGGGCTACCTGGAGGCCGATCCCAATCTCGACGTGGGCGGGGTCGACGCGGGGCACAAGCTGGCACTGCTGGCCGCCATCGCCTTCGGCTGTCAGGTGGATTTCGAGGGGGTGACGCTGGAGGGCATCCAGGACATCACGCTCGACGATATCCACCGCGCCGCCGATATGGGCTACCGGATCAAGCTCCTGGGTGTGGCACAGATGACGGGCCGAGGGCTCGAGCAGCGCATGTCGCCCTGCCTCGTCCCGGCGGCAAGCCCCTTGGGACAACTCGAGGGCGGCACCAACATGGTGGTGCTCGAGGGCGACCAGGTCGAGCAGATCGTGCTGCGCGGCCCCGGCGCGGGCATGGGTCCGACGGCGAGCGCTGTGATGGCCGACGTGATGGATATCGCGCGCGGGTCCCGTATCTCCACTTTCGGCCAGCCCGCCGCACACCTCGACACCTGCGCGCGTGCAGGCACGGCCACGCCCGCTCCCTACTACCTGCGCATGGCGTTGCGCGACAAGCCGGGCGCACTGGCCAAGGTGGCGACGTGCCTCGGCGAGGCGGGCGTCTCGATCGACCGCATGCGCCAGTATCGCCATGAGGACACCACCGCCCCGGTGCTGATCGTGACTCACAAGACCAACGGCGACGCGCTCGACACGGCGCTGGCCGGCATCCGCCGACTCGACGTTCTGGCAGCCGATCCTGTCGCGCTGCGGATCGAGGCGGTCTGAGCCGCGGCTTGTGCGCGCAGATCGCCGTGGCTAGTGTTGCCGAAGCTCATTCACAAGGACCGCTCCATGAATTCCGAAATCGCTTTCAATGACCGTATGCTCTCGCTCGGGCTGGCGCGCGTGGCCGAGCAGGCGGCGCTGGCTTGCGCCGACCTGATCGGGCGCGGCGACGAAAAGGCCGCCGATCAGGCCGCTGTCAACGCCATGCGAGAACAACTCAACATGCTCGCCATGAAAGGCGTGGTGGTCATCGGCGAGGGCGAACGCGACGAAGCACCGATGCTGTATATCGGCGAGGAAGTGGGCAGCGGCGACGGCCCCGGCGTGGATATCGCTCTCGACCCGCTCGAGGGCACGACGCTCACCGCCAAAGCCATGCCCAACGCGCTCACCGTGATCGCGATGGCCCCACGCGGCACGCTGCTGCACGCGCCCGACACCTACATGGACAAGCTGGCGATCGGACCAGGATATCCCGAGAACGTGGTGTCGCTCGCCATGACCCCGCGTGAGCGGGTCGAAGCATTGGCAAAGGCGCGGGGATGTCGCCCCTCCGAGATCACCGTCTGCGTGCTCGAACGCCCGCGCCACGAGGACATGATCACCGAGTTGCGCGGCACCGGTGCGGCGGTGCACCTCATCACCGATGGCGACGTGGCTGGCGTGATCCACTGCGCAGAATCCGAGCGCACCGGAATCGACATGTACATGGGCACCGGCGGTGCGCCCGAGGGGGTGCTCGCGGCGGCGGCGCTCAAGTGCATGGGCGGGCAGATGTGGGGACGGCTGGTGTTTCGCAACGACGACGAACGCGGGCGCGCGGAGGCCGCCGGGATCACCGATTTCGACCGGGTCTATGCCCGCGACGAGATGGTGACCGACCAGGTCATCTTTGCCGCCACAGGGGTCACCGACGGCTCGATCCTCAAGGGGGTGCACCGGCGGCCCGGCTTTGTCGAAACCGAGACCGTGCTGATGCGCTCGCGCACCGGGTCGGTGCGGCGCATGGTCTATCGCAGCAGGCGCGACTGAACGCGCGCGCGAGTATTTGGGGAAAGATGAAAAGGGGAACGCGGTGAGCGCCTATCTCGGCGTGGAACGCTCATTGACCGGGCGGCGCTGGACCGGGCCGGGCATAGAGGTCGAGCGGCAGGCCGAGGCAATGGCACAGGCAACCGGCCTGCCCAGCGCGCTCTGTCAGACGCTGGCGCGGCTGGGCGTGCCCGCGGCGGAGGCCGAGGGCTACCTGAGCCCCACCCTGCGAGACCTGCTGCCCGATCCGCGCTCCCTGCGCGACACGGAGGTGGCGGCGGCGCGGCTTCTGGCGGCGGCACAGGGACGCGAGCGGATCGCCATCTTTGCCGATTACGATGTCGATGGCGGGGCCTCGGCGGCGCTGGTGATCGACTGGTTGCGGCGGATGCAGGCCCCCGCGCCCACGCTCTACGTCCCCGATCGCATCGACGAGGGCTATGGCCCAAACGCCCCCGCGATGACGGCGCTCGCGGCCCGGCATGACCTGATTGTCTGTGTGGATTGCGGCACCCTGAGCCACGACGCGCTGGCGGCGGCGGCAGGGGCGGACGTGGTGGTGCTCGATCATCACCTAGGCGCAGAGACGCTGCCGCCAGCGCTGGCGGTGGTCAACCCCAACCGGCAGGACGAGAGCGGCGACCTGGCGCATCTGTGCGCCGCGGCGGTGGTGTTTCTGGTACTGGTGGAGGCGGGGCGTCAGCTGCGCGTCGCGGGCGGTGCGGAACCGGACCTGATGGCGCTGCTCGACCTCGTGGCGCTGGCGACAGTGGCCGATGTCGCGCCACTGACGGGCGTCAATCGTGCCTTCGTGCGGCAGGGGCTAAAGGTGATGGGGCGGCGCGCGCGCCCTGGGCTGGTGGCGCTTGGCGATGCCGCACGGCTGGATCGACCACCCGCCGCCTATCATCTGGGTTTCGTGCTGGGGCCGCGGATCAACGCGGGCGGGCGCGTCGGACAGGCCGATCTGGGCGCGCGGCTGCTTGCCACCGAGGATGCCGGCGAGGCGCGCGCACTGGCGGAGCAGCTCGAGCGGCTCAACGAGGAACGCCGCGAGATCGAGGCGGCGGTGCGCGCCGCGGCGCTGGCGCAGGCCGAGGCGCGCGGGGTAGATGCGCCGCTGGTCTGGGCCGCGGGCGAGGGCTGGCATCCGGGCGTGGTGGGTATCGTCGCGAGCCGCCTCAAGGAGATGACCAACCGCCCCGCCGTGGTGATCGGGCTGGAGGGCGACGAGGGCAAGGGCTCGGGCCGATCGGTGTCGGGTGTTGATCTCGGTGCGGCGGTGCAGCGTCTGGCGCGCGAGAACCTCCTTCTCAAGGGTGGCGGGCACCGGATGGCCGCGGGACTGACCGTCGCGCGCGACCAGCTGGAGCCGACGATGGCGCGACTGTCGGAACTGCTGGCACGGCAAGGAGCGGGTACGGTCGGTCCGGCCGATCTGCGGCTCGACGGCGTACTCATGCCCGGGGCCGCGACACCCGAACTTGTCGAGCGGCTGGAGGCGGCGGGGCCGTTCGGCGCGGGCGCACCGGGGCCGCGATACGTCTTTCCCGACTGCGCCATCGGCTATGCCCGCGCGGTAGGCGAGACGCACCTGAAGCTGCGGCTCGACGACGGACTTGGCGGGCGGCTCGACGCCATTTCCTTTGGCGCGTTTGACGGTCCCCTAGGCCCCGCCCTGATGGCTCATGGCGGCGCGCGGTTCCACTTTGCCGGACGGCTCGAAGTCAACCACTGGGGCGGTCGGCAGACCGTGCAACTCCGGCTCGAGGATGCTGCTCCCGCGGGATGAGGCGATGTTTTTTTCCACGCTTGCCGCTGGATTTCTGCAAAATGCCTCTTGCGCAGGCCGATGGTTTTTCATACTCACCCGTCACGCCAAGCACGGCCCGTTCGTCTATCGGTTAGGACGCCAGGTTTTCAACCTGGAAAGAGGGGTTCGATTCCCCTACGGGCTGCCACCCCCCTTCGACAACTTTGATTAAGCCCTTGTTTTGAAGGGCTGTTACGCGTCACCCGGGGTCAGATCATCATCGACTGATCGCTTTTTGATGCACATTCTGATGCACCATCCGATACCCAAGCGCTTGCGCGCGGCATCCCTTTGCGGCACCGTGACGCCATGCCGATTCATCACCGCGGGTCCACCTGCTATCTTCGCCGCCGCGTGTCGAAGCGCTACGCATCGGTCGAGGGCCGGGAAATCGTCTAACTTTCTCTCAAGACCGACAGCCTGACCAAGGCCCACCGCTAAAGCATTCCGCCTTTAACCTGAGACATATCCAGCAGCCTTGAAGTATTTCCAGCATTCTTGTGGCGAGTAGAGATCGCAGACCTCTGCTATGGCCTCGAACATGTCCGTGAACGTCCTCGCGCCGATGC
>NZ_PVWS01000039.1:0-23385 GCF_004126395.1 Roseovarius sp. A46
GATCTCTTCGCCTACATCGAAGGATTCTACAATTCACGCCGCCTGCATTCCGCGATAGGCTACAGATCACCGGCCGACATGGAGCGCATGGCGGCCTGACCCCGTCCACTTTTTCAGGGCAGGATCAACACGATCTTGCAGGGAAACGGTATCGAGCCCCAACAGACCAAACCCAACCATCCGTGGACCAAGGCCAGCTCGAAAAGATAAACAGGACGATCAAGGACGCGACGGTCAGTCATCACAAATACCGACGCCAGGTTTGGGGGGCATCCACCGCATCAGTTCACAGCACTACAGCGACTGCGTCGCTTCATGTCCAACTTGACGTCCGTCAGTAACTTCGCGGCATCTTCAGGACGTGTTCGGCCAGATAGGACAAGATCAGGTTGGTCGAGATTGGCGCGACCTGGTAGAGGCGGGTTTCGCGGAACTTGCGTTCAATATCGTATTCCTCGGCAAAGCCGAACCCGCCGTGGGTCTGCACTGCGGCTTCCGCGGCCTCCCAACTGGCCTCGGCGGCCAGCATCTTGGCCATATTCGCCTCGGCACCCGGGTTGGCGCCAGTCTCGTAGAGGCGCACCGCCTCGTGGACCATCAATTCGGCCGAGCGCATCCGCGCGTAGGCCTGCGCGATCGGGAAGGAAATGCCCTGGTTCTGCCCGATTGGCCGCCCGAAGACCTCGCGCTCGAAGGCGTAGGCTGAGGCCTTTTTAATCAGCCATTTGGCATCACCGATGCATTCCGACGCGATTAGGATCCGCTCGGCATTCATGCCTGACATGATGTAGCCAAAGCCACGCCCCTCTTCCCCGATCAGGTTCTCGGCGGGAATTTCCACATTGTCGAAGAATACCTCGCAGGTCGCGTGGTTCATCATCGTGCGGATGGGCGAAATGCGCAGGCCATTGCCCTTCGCCGCGGTCATGTCGAGGATGAACACCGAAAGCCCGTCGGTCTTTTTCCTGCACTCCTCAACCGGCGTCGTCCGGGCCAGCAGGATCATCAGGTCGGAGTATTCCGCGCGGCTGGTCCATATTTTTTGGCCGTTAACGATATAGCGGTCGCCATCCTTTCGCGCGGTGGTCTTGATCGCGGGCGTGTTGGTGCCGCTGCCGGGCTCGGTCACACCGAAGGCCTGCAGGCGCAGCGATCCGTCGGCGATACCGGGTAGGTAGCGCTCTTTCTGCGCGTCGTTGCCGTGCCGCAGCAGCGTGCCCATCGTGTACATCTGCGCATGACAGGCCGCCGCGTTGCAGCCCGCCCGGTGAATTTCCTCAAGGATCGCCGTGCCGGCGGACAGGCTTAACCCGATGCCGCCATAGGCTTCGGGAATAAGTGCGGAGAGATACCCCTGTTCGGTCAGCGCGGTCACGAAGTCCGACGGATAGGCCCGCTCCTGATCCAGCTTGCGCCAGTATTCGCTCGGAAACCCCGCGCAAAGCTTGGCGACCGCATCGCGGATCTCCTGATGTTTCTCGATGTCTGACATGGCTGATTTCCTCATTCGATGTTCAAGTTCGGCGCAGCGCGGTTCGGCACGGCGCCCGGTCAGGTCTCGTGCCGCGCCAGGATCTGGCGCGCGCGCAACAGCATCGGGCGGTCCACCATCTTGCCCTGCACTTCAACCACGTCGCCTTCCGCCGCGTCGAGCGTCGCAACCACGCGGCGCGCCCACTCGATTTCGGACTCGGTGGGAGCAAAGCCCGTGTTGACGAAAGGAACCTGCCGGGGGTGGATGCAGAGCTTGGCGGCAAAGCCCATCTGGCGGGCGCGCGCGACATCCGCCGTGATCTCTTCGGCGTCATCAAGCGAGACCGTGACCCCGTCGATCGGCGGGGGCAGATCGCCCAGCCGCGAGGCGAGGACAATCTCGAACCGTGCAGGATCGAGCACCCGGCCGGTGCCGGGAATGCGCGTATCGGCGCCAAAGTCGATATTACCGAAGGCAATGCGCGCCACCTCGGGAAGCCGAACGGTTTCACGCAGCCGGGCGAGCCCCACTGCCGTCTCGACGATGGCGATGAGCGCCCGCCTCGGCAGCGCCGCCGCGATCCGGACGAGCGCATCCGGCTCGGCCTTCGGCACCATGACCTCCGCCTCTTGGTGACGCTCCAGCAGGGCGATATCATCTTGCCACCATGGCGTGTCTTCGGCGTTGATCCGCACGATGACTTGGCCACTCTCGTCACACCAGGCGGCCACATGGTCGCGTGCCCTTTCCTTGGCCTCGGCCCCGACGGCATCCTCGAGGTCAAGGATCACGCGGTGCGCCCCCGACGCGGCGGCCTTGGCAAACCGCTCGGGCCGGTGGCCAGGAACGAAGAGATAGCTGAACGGGTCAGTCATCTGTAGTGCCTGCTCCCCGTCAGCCTTCGGCGCTGCCGGTCATGTGGATGCCGCGCGCGCTTCGGGTGTGAAAATCTCCCTCGCCTGATGGGTCGACGCAGACCGACAGGGTATCGCCGCAGATCGCCGGGGCGACGCCCCGATAGCTGAACCGGCCGCGCGCGCGTCCGCGACGCTCTGCCACGGCATTGAGCAGCAGCGTGGCTTGCAACGGCCCGTGCACGACAAGGCCGTCATAGCCCTCGACCTCGGTCGCATAGGGCAGATCGTAGTGGATGCGGTGCGACACGAAGATGATCGCGGAGTAGCGGAAAAGCAGCGTGGGGCTGGTTTCAACCTCCCAAAGCGCAGGCAGATCGGATCGCTCCGCGCCAGGGCCGGTCTTGGCTGAGGGCTGCGGCTTGACCGAGACCGGGTCGCGATAGACGACGTCCTGCCGCTCGTGGATCGCCGGGCCACGCTTGGTTTCGTAGTCATGCTCCAACGTCAAGAACCACAAGTCGCCCGAGCGCCCGGTCTTTTGTTTGACGTCCGAGATCACGGTTTTGCGCGTGACCCGGTCGCCGACCTGCAAGGGCGCGATCAGGTCCAATTCCCCCCCGCCCCACATCCGGCGCGGCAGCGGCGGAGGCGGAAGGTAGGGGTATTGCGCCGGGTGCCCGTCCGCCCCAAGCCCCGCCATCGGTTCGCGCGTGGGAAAGAGGCACCAGTGGCTGCCAAGCGGCGCCTCGCCTGCCACGATCGGGGCAAGATAGGGGGCCATCGTGGCGCGAAAACTGTCGACCAGCCGTTCGGTCATCGTGTCCTCGGACATAAATTCGCGCCCGATCCAGTCGTGTGGATCCGTCTCAGCCATGATCGTCGACCTCGCCCCCTGGCGCGGAATTTGCGATCAAGCTCCAGGTCTCGAATGTCTCGTCGCCGACCCCTGCCAGCACGGCGCGGAGCGCGTTGGTCATCGGCAGGGGGCCTGCCGCCTCTCCAAGCGACAGGGCGAGGTCAATATCTTTGGTGATGATGGATTGCAGCGCGTCGAATTCCCCCCGCGTTCCCGCCCACGCGGCATAGGCTTCAGACGCGGCATGGGGCGTTACGGTCAGAAAGTTGCGCCCTGTCCCGGCCTCGAATACCGGGATGGCATCGGGCAGCGACAGGCCGTTCTCGATCCCGATGCGGTAGGCTTCGGCGGCGACCATCAGCATCGAGATGCCCACGAGGTTGTTGACGATCTTGGTGGCCTGCCCTGTTCCCAGCGCGCCGCAATGAAAGATCTCCTCGCCGACCGCCTCGGCGACGGGGCGCAAGGTCTCGCAATCGGTGGTCGTGCCGCCGATGATGATCGCAAGATTGCCCGCCCGCGCTTTGACCACGCCGCCGCTCACGGGCGCATCCATGATACCGACGCCGTATGGCTCTAGATCGCGGGCAAACTGGCGCATCGTTTCGGGCGAGACGGTGCCCATGATCGCGATGAGGGGCTTGGCGTTTGTCAGCCCCTCGATGACACCTCCCACGCCGAAGATAACCTCGCGCGCCTGATCCGACGTCGCGGTCATCACGATCACGACGTCACACTCGGCACAATCAGCAGGCCGGTCGGTGCAGCGCAGTCCCAGCGCCGCGAAGGGCGCGCGCGCCGCCTCACTTCGGTCACACACGGTCAGATCGAGATCGGCCTCGTGGAGGTTCATCGCCATCGGCGCGCCCATCACGCCGACGCCGATCATGGCGACACGTTGCGCGCTCATTGTGCGCCTCCGTGGATGGTCACGCCGCTGTCGACAGACATGACCTGCCCGGTGACGACGCGCGCCTCGTCGGACCCGAGGTAAACAGCCATCTCCGCGATATCCATCGGTTGGCACGGACCGAGCAGGTGAATGTCGGCCAGAAGGCGGATTTCCTCGCGCTCCTTCATGATCCGCTCAGCGCGGGGCGTCAACACGAGGCCGGGCGCGATGGCGTTCACGCGGATCTTCTCGGGTGCGTATTCCACCGCCATCGACCTGGTCATCGACGCCACGCCGCCCTTGGCGGCCGTGTAACAATCGCGCTCCGTCAAGGCCATCAGGGCGGCCATCGACGACATGTTGACAACCGAACCGCCGCCTGCGCGCGCGATCTCGGGGATCGCATATTTGCAGCACAGAAAGGTCCCGTAAAGGTCGAGTTTGATGACCCGCCAGAATTCCTCGTCCGGGGCTTCGGTCACGCGTCCGTCGGCGGGGCTCGACCCACCTGCGACATTGCACAGGATATGAAGTGCGCCGAACCGGTCGACCGTTGTGGCCATCGCGCACTTGACGCTCTCGGGGTCGGTGATGTCGCAGACATGGGCGAGGTCGTTCTCGCCCGCGCCCGCCTCCTTGAGACAGTCCTCCAGCGCGTCCGCATCAATATCGGCGGCGACGATCCGCGCGCCTTCCTCGATGTAGCGGCGGCAGATCGCGTGGCCAATCCCGCCCGCCGCGCCGGTGATGAACGCGGTTTTTCCCTCAAGCCTCGGCATCGTTCCCTCCTGATCCAATCATCCAGCCTGCGCGCTCTCCATCGACAATGGCGTGATCCACCTGTCGCGGCGCGAGTGCGTCGCCGACCACATGCACCTCGAGCCCCAGCACCCGAAGCGGATCTGCCAGCCCGTTGCGCGCGACATTTCCCATCGCCAAGACGATGGCGCCGTCGTGATCGAGCCGCGTCTTCGCCCCGCCAAAGCGATCCTCGCAGAGCACCGCATCTGGCAGGATCTGCGTGACAAACGTGGCCGGACGCACGGAAATACCCGTGCGCGCCAGCTTGCGGTAAAGCTGCGGCGCGTGGTGCACGGGAAGGTCGGCCCCGGCGTGCATGTGCGGCGTGATGATTGTTACCCGGCAGCCATGCGCGGCGAGCTTTTCCGCCGCCGCGGTGCCCGACAGGTGCGGGTCGTCCTCGACCACTATCACTTCGCCCGAAAACCGCTCGGGGTCCTGGAACGCGTCCCAGACCGTGGCGACGCACGCGTCATCCGCGCCCGGTATCCCGTCGGCCCCGGGCCGCAGCGACGTGTAGCCATCTGCGCGCGGCTCGGACCCGGCCGCGACGACGGCAACGGCAAAGCCCTCCTCGGCAATCGCATCCGCCTCGGCCCTGATGCCCAACCGGATGGTCACGCCCGCGCGGTCCAGCATCTCTGCCTGCCAGCGGTGTATCTCGCCGTAGCCACGGCGCGAGCCTATCTCCGCGGTCATCAGGTTCTGGCCGCCCAGCGCGCCAGACGCCTCGAAGAGCGTGACGTCATGGCCACGCTCGGCGGCAATGCGCGCGGCGGCCATGCCCGAAGGCCCGCCTCCGATGACGGCCACCTTGCAGGGCCGTGCAGCGTTGCGCATCTTGCCGATGCCAAGCTGGGCCTCGCGCCCGACGGCCGTGTTGTGGATACAGCCCATACCCCGCCCGCGGTCGAGCCCGACGATGCAGGTCTGGTTGGAATAGGTGCAAAGCCGGATGCCCGCCCGATCGCCGCGCGCGGCCTTCCTGGGCCATTCAGGGTCGGAAATCAGTGCACGCGCCATGCCGATCATGTCCGCCTGCCCCTCGGCCAGCACCGCCTCAGCGTCCTCGGGCGTGGCGATCCGCGACGAGACGCAGACCGGCATCCCGCCCGCCGCCTGGCGTATCTGTGCCGCATAAGGCGCAAACTGCGCGGTGGGCGCGGTGATGTCGGAAATCCAGCCCGGATAGTGCAGCGAGGTGAGCCCGCTCACGTTGACATAGCTAGCCCCGACCACGCGCAGCCGCCGGGCGATCTCCGTCGCGTCATCGATGGTCAGCCCGCCGGGCACCTCGTCGACCGCGTTCATGCGCACACCAATCAAGAAATCATCCCCAACCGCGGCCCGCACCTCCGTCAGCGTGTCCATCAGGAACCGCATCCGGTTGTCCAGCGAGCCACCGTAGGCATCCGTGCGCTTGTTGGTGACCGGCGAGAGGAATTCGTGCAGCAGATAGCCTTGGGCCGCGAAAAGCTCGACCCCGGCCGCGCCCGCCCCCTGCATGTTGAGGGCGGCGTCAACCATCGTGACGATGTATTCCTCAATATCGCCCTGGTCCATCTCCTTGGGGATCTCGCCCGTGCGCGGGCAGGCCAGGGGGGAGGGCGCGAAAAGCGGCAGGCCGAACTGCGTCGTGCCGGGCGAGCGAAGCTGCCGGCCGCTGGCGTTGAGCTGCGCCACGAAATGCGCGCCATGCCCGGTAATCTCGGCGATCATACGGGTGTACTCGGGCTGCAGGCTGGTATCGTTGGCCAGATCGAGCCCGCCAAGCGGTGTCGTCTCAAGCGCGCCACCCCAACTGCCCATTGTCTTCCACGATTCGGGCATCAGGAAATTGGACATGATGATCAGCGCGGCACCGCCCTTCGCGCGCTCGACATGGTAGGCAACCGTGCGGTCGATCGCCGAGCCGTAGCCCCCGCCGAACATCACCGCGTGTGGCATCATGGCGATGCGATTGCGCAGCGTGACGTGACCAAGGTTCAGGGGCTCGAACAGCCGGGGATATGCCGTCTGGACCACCATCGGTTCAGAACGGCGCTTTCTTCGGGAAGTCCGGCGGGCGCTTTTCCTCGAACGATTTCAGCCCTTCCTTCGGGTCGGGTCCCGAAAAGCCCAGCATTTCAAGCGCAAGAGAGGTGTCGAAGGTCGGCCCCGCCTGCCGCAGCCAGTTGTTGAGCGCGTATTTCGTCCACTGGATGGCCGAGGGGGCGCCGTTGGCGAGCCGCGTGGCAACCTCGAGCGCCTTGTCGTCAAGCTCGTCATCCTCGACCGCGAGCGCCACGATGCCGAGCCGCTCGGCCATCTCGCCTGTTACGGGCTCGTTCAGCAGGAGATGATACTTGGCCTTCGCCATGCCGCAAAGAAGCGGCCAGATGATCGCCGCGTGATCGCCCGCCGCCACGCCGAGGCGCACATGGCCATCCACCAGCTTCGCGGTCTTGGTGGCGATGGGGATATCAGATACCAGTGCTGCCGCCAGCCCCGCGCCCACGGCGGAGCCGTTGATCGCCGACACGATGGGCTTGGAACAGTTGATGATGTTGTAAACTAGGTCGCGCGCTTCGCGCCACATGTTGGCGCGCTCCTCGAAGCTCTGCGCCAGCTTTTCGACGACATCGAAATCGCCTCCCGCCGAGAAAGCCTTGCCCTTGCCCCGCAGGATCACCGCGCGCGTGTCTGGATCACGGTCCACCACGCGCCAGATATCGGCCAGTTCCCGGTGCCCATCGGCATCTAGCGCATTGAGCCTCTCGGGCCGGTTCAGGGTCAGGCGCAGCACCCCATCTGCGGGATGCTCCACCAGAATCGAGGCAAAGGACGAATAGTTGTCGGACATGGGATGACTCCTGCAGGTGATCAGATCGAGCGGCGCGAGGTCAGCCCGCCGTCGACGGTGATGATGGTCCCGGACGTGTAACCCGAGCGCGGCGAAGCCATGAACGCGAAGAGATCCGCGACCTCGCGCACGGAGGCGGGGCGGCCCAGCGGATAGGCCTCCATCAATTCGGTGTACCGGCTCTCGTCGTCCCACTGCTCGATCGCGCGTTTCTTCATGATGTTGACGATCCGATCCGTCGCGACCGGCCCGGGGTTGATGCCCAGGACGCGGATACCGTCATCAAGGCTCGGGCCGCCAAGCGCACGGCTGAACCCCATCAGCGCAGCATTGCCGGTCGACCCCGCGATATAGCGAAAGTCAAAATTCTCTCCGCCGTTGCCGATATTGTTCAGGATGACGCCGACGCCGGCCTCTTTCATCCGGGGATAGATCGCGCGGCAAAGGTCGATATAGCCGAAGACTTTGACCTTCCAGCCCTCGCGCCATGCGTCTTCGTCCACCTGCCAGAGATCGCCACCGGGAATGGCACCCGCGTTGTTCACGAGCACATCCACCTCACCGGCCGCGTCGGCGATGGCCTTGGCCGCGCCTTGCTTCGCGATGTCCTGCTCCTGGCACGCGACGGTGACGCCATGTTCGGAGCCCAGCCTTTCGGCCAACGCCTTCAGCTTGTCCACGGATCGCGCCACGAGGTGCAGATCGCAGCCTTCCTCGGCAAAGACCTCGGCCAGCCCTTCGCCGATCCCCTGCGATGCCCCGGTGATGAGAACCTTCTTTCCGCGAAGTCCCAGATCCATATCGTTCTCCTATTTAGTCTTCACGATGCGCGCGATCTCGTCGATGGCTTCGGGGTTGACGAGGGATGAAATATCTCCCGGCAGGTTGCCGGAATGAACGCTCCGGATGACGCGCCGCATAATCTTGGAACTGCGTGTCTTGGGAAGCTGCGGCACGATGTAGACGGCGCTTGGCGCGAACGGCGCGCCAAGGCGGTCCTTGACGCGCGCCCGGGCCACTTCCCGGATATCGTCGGACACCTCCTCGCAGGTGAGAAACGCCACGATGGTCTGCCCCTTTTCGGCATCCGTGGCGCCAATGACTGCGGCTTCAATTACGCCGTCGATCTCGACGAGGATTTCCTCGACCTCGCCCGGCCCGACCCGTTTGCCCGCGACCTTGATCGTATCGTCCGAGCGCCCAAGCATGAAGTAATGGTCATCATCCGTGTGCAGCGCCAGATCGCCATGCACCCAGAGGCGCGGAATAGTCTGCCAGTAACTTTCGAGATAACGCGCCTCGTCCTCCCAGAAGCCCGCCGTCATGCCGATGAACGGCGCACGGATCGCAAGCTCGCCGACCGACCCGGTCAGCGACTGCCCATCGGGATCGATCACGTCGACCGCCACTCCGGGCGACCGGGCGTTGAATCCCCCCGGCACGATGGGCTTGGTCACGACGCTCGCCAGCAGCGCGCCCGAGACCTCGGTGCCGCCGGTATAGTTGATCAACGGGCATTCCCCACGCCCGAAATGCCGCTCGAACCAGACGAAATGCTCTGGCGCTATCGCCTCGCCCGCGGTGATGAGCACCTTGATCGACGAGAGATCCGGCGCGATCGCGGTGGCCCGGTGCGTGGCAAGGCCCCGGATAAGCGTCGGGGCCGATCCGAAATGCGTGACCTTGTAGCGCTCGACCAGCCGCCCCATGCGCGACCAGTCCGGGTAATCGGGCGCGCCGTCATAGCAAACGAGGGTCGCCCCTCGCAGCAACGCAGCACCTAGGATCAAGGCTCCCGCGATCCAGCCCATGTCGGCAGGCCAGCAGAACACGTCGCCCGGCTCCACGTCAAAATGCACGGCGGAGTCATGCGCGATCTTGACCGGAAAACCACCATGCACATGCACTGCACCCTTGGGTTTGCCCGTTGTGCCTGAGGTGAAGATCACCATGAAAGGATCGTCCGGCGACATCCGGGCCGATCGGCTGTCCGGCTCCGCATCCTGCGGGATATCGCGCCAATCGGTGACGTCGCCCGGCGCAGGTGCCGCCTCCGATCCCTTGACGATGACATGTTCCAGCTCGGGCAGGTCGCGGCGCACTTTGGCCAGCATGTCGGCCGTAGCTATGAAGCGCCCGCGCCGGTAAAAGCCGGTCGTGGTGATCAGAGCGCGCGCGCCGCAGGGGCCAAGGCGCGACGCCACCGCATCGCTTCCGAACCCGCTGAAGAGCGGCACGACGATTGCGCCCATATAGGCGATGGCCAGCAGAGATACGGACGCCTCGATCCCGTTCTCCATGAGCAGGCCCACGCGATCTCCGCGCGCAATGCCCCGCGCCTTCAGACCGGCGGCGAAGCGGCGAACCTCGTGGGCCAGTGCAGCGTAGGTAACACTGCGAGACGCGCCGTCCTCGCTTTCGGCGGTGATGGCGGTCCTGTCGCGGCCCTCGTCGCGCTCGAGGATCATGTCGGTCAAGTTCATCTCTCCGCCAACGAACCACGAGGGAAACGGCGCGCCACGCGCTAGGTCGCACCATGTGTCGTAATCGCGGCTGAAACGCACGTCGCAGAAATTGACAACCTCGCGCCAATAGCGTTCGGGGTGTTCCAGAGAGAAGTCATAGAGCTCATCGAAATCCGCGACTCCCAGCCGCCGGGCGAGTGCGGTGACCTGCGCCTCTTCGATATAGGTCTCGGTCGGTTGCCAGATGTTGTCGTTGTCCAGTCCCATGATCATATCCCCAGATAGGCGCGCTGCACATCCGCGCTCTGCGCCAGCGCGCGCGCCTCGTCGCCCATGACGATGGACCCGCCTTCGAGTATATATCCATAATCGGCGACCTCGAGCGCGACCTCGGCGTTCTGCTCGACCAGCAGCACGTCGACACCGCTTTGGGCGATGGTGGTCACGATTTCCGCGATCCGGTCGACGATCGCTGGGGCAAGACCGATGGTCGGCTCATCAAGCAGAAGAACCCGCGGGTCGCTCATCAATGCGCGCGCAACGGCGATCATCTGCTGCTGTCCGCCGCTGAATTTCGAGGCCTGGGTCGAGAGACGGTCGCGCAATTCGGGAAAGAGATCGAGCACATGCTCGAGGTTGCGCTTCACGGCCTTCTGATCGAATCGAGAGAATGCGCCCATCTCCAGGTTTTCGAGCAAGGTCATCTCGCCAAACAGGCGCCGCCCTTCCGGGACGACCGACAGCCCTTTGGCCACCAGCCGGTCCGGGGATTGCCTGACGACATTCTCGCCAAAGAGACGCACCTCGCCCGTGACCGGCTTTACGAGGCCGCAGATCGTCTTAATCAAGGTCGACTTGCCCGCGCCATTGGCACCGATGATCGTCAGGATCCGGCCCTTGCGCAGTTCGATAGACACATCGTTGATCGCCGGCACGACACCGTAGCGAACCGACAGGTTCGAGACTTGGAGAGGAGGAGCTTCAGTTGCCATGACGATGCCCCAGATATGCGTTGATGACGTTCTGATCGCTGCGGATTTCGGTCGGGCTGCCGGCTGCCAGAACCTCGCCGTGATGCAGCACGACGATGCGGTTGCAGACCTTCATCACCGCCTTCATGTTGTGTTCGACCAGCAGCACGGAACAGCCGAAATCGTCGCGAATACGCTCCAGCATCGACAACGTCTCGGTCACTTCGGTCTGGTTGAGGCCGGTCAACGGCTCGTCGAGACAAAGCAGCCGGGGCCGGGCCGCGAACGCGATGCCGATTGAGACAAGCCGCTGGATCCCGTGCGGAAGCGTGCCCGCAGCTTCCGTCAGATAGGGGGTAAGCCCAAGCATTTCGGCAGTTTCCTCGGCCCGCTTGCGGCGGGCGGCGTGACCTCTGATACCGTGCAGCGTTCCCAGTAGGATATTGTCGTGCACCGTCATGCTAGGCATCAGGCTGCCGTGCTGGAAGGTGCGCACAAGGCCCATGCGGCTGATCGCCATCGACGATTTGCCGGTGCAATCACGCCCTAAGATCGAAATCGATCCCGAGGACGGTCTGTAAAAGCCGCTAATCAGGTTGAACGTCGTGCTCTTGCCCGCGCCGTTGGGGCCGATCAGGCCGAGGATCTCCCCGGGCCGGATCTCGAAATCAACGTCTTTTACGGCGATCAGTCCTCCGAACCGCCGGGTCAGCCCCGAGGTCTTCAAGAGCGGCTCGGTGCCGTTCTGGCTCTCAGTCCGCATTCCGCTCCCCCCTTGCCATGACCAAATCGCGCCCTTTGCGCAGTAGTCCGGTGATGCCCTCCGGCATCAACAGGACGGCCAGCACAATGGCCGCGCCATAGAAGATGTGTTCGTGCCCGCCGAGGCCGAGCGCGTAGCTGCCCAGCACGACAAGCAGGATGGTCCCAACGATCGGGCCGACGATGTTGTCCTCGCCGCCGACCTTGACATAGGCGAGCGCGAAAGCCGACAGAAGGAAGCTGAAATCGCCGGGGCTGATGACGTTGTTGACCACCGCGTGCAGGCTGCCCGCGACGCCCGCGGCAAAGGACGCGATGGCAAAGCAGGCGACCTTGACGAAGAGGATGTTCAGGCCAACCGTGCGTGCCACGTCCTCGTTGTCGCGAATGGCCGTGAATATCTTACCGAAGTCGGATTTCTCGATGACGTAAAGCGCGAAGATGAGCAGCGCCGCGATGGCCATCACGAACGTGGGCATCCACGGATCGAAGGCGATCGGCGGGAATATCCCTACCATGCCGGAATTGCCGCCCAACCCCATGCTCTTGGAATAGATGATGCGCACCGCTTCCGTGAAGGCAAAGCCGATTAGAAGGAAATAGGGCCCCTTCGTACGCAAGGTTATATAGCCGAACACCACGCTGACCGCCGCTGCTGTGATCCCGCCCGAAATCATCGCAATGCCAAACGGCCAGTCCCAAATGGTGATGACCGCTCCGGTAGTGTAGGCCCCGATGCCGACGAAGGCGGCGGTGGCAAAGTTCAGCTCGCCGATCAGCATCACAAACCGCAGGCTGACCGCGATCAGCGCGGCAATGGACACGAGGTTGACCACGCTCGCCACATAGGGGTCGCTCACCAGGAGCGAGACGCTGATCGCCGCGGCGATGCCTGCCGCCCAGTAAGGAAGTCTCAGAGTATCAGCCATGTCCCATCAGCCCCCTAGGACGCACCAGCAGGACAACGATCACCAGAACGAAGATCGTGATCATCGCCGATGTGGGATCAAGGTAGAAGGATCCCACCGTTTCGATCACCGCGACGAAGAGCGCCCCGAGGATGGCCCCCGGGATACTGCCCAGTCCGCCGATGATGACGGCAATGAACCCTTTGATCAGGTAGTCGGCACCGATGACCGGCGTGACGATTGAAATGGGCGCGATCAGCGCACCCGCGAGCGCGGCGAGAACGGCCGCGATCATGAAGCCCGCTAGTGCCATACGGCTGTAGGGCACGCCCTGCAACATCGCCGCCTCATGATCGATGGACACGGCGCGCAGCGCCTTGCCCAGCTTGGTGTGGGTCAGCGCCCAGTAGAGGACCGCGGTGATCACCACCGCCATCCCGCAGAGAAAGAGCCGCTGCTGGGTCACCGACGCGCCGAGGATCTCGACGCTGCCCGGCAGGATTTCGGGTACCCCGCGCACTGCCCCCCCGAAAATCTCCAGGAAGATGCCGTCGAGCAGGAGAACCAGCCCGATGGACAGGATGAACGAGCCCACCATGTCGCGCTGGAAATACTTGAACCCGAACACGTAGATGATGAACCCGAGCGCAGCCGAGGCGGTCACCCCGGCCAACACCGCGAGCAGATAGGCGGGCAAGATGGGTATTCCCATACCCGCCAGCCACGACAACATCACCGCCACGACCAGCGCCGACAGGGCAAAGAGATGGCCGTGGGCGAAGTTCACGATCCGCATGACACCGAAGATCAGCGTCAAACCGAGGGAGAACAGGATGTAGACCGCACCTATCTGCAGACTCGTCAGGGTGAGTTGTATCGCAGTTTGCATGGCCGGAGCACCTTTTCAGTTCAGACCCGGCGACGGTTACTTGCCGTCCGGGACAACACGACCCAGTTCGACAAGTTCGCCGTCCTGAATCTGGGTGATGATCACCGGCAGGCGCATCTGCTGAACGGTGCCGTAGGTTTCCTCACCGTAGAAGCCGATCTCGCTGCCGTAGAAGGTGCGGAAGGTCACGTCCGGCATCACGGCGGCGACTTCCTTGGGCTTGATGCTGTCGGCGGCTTCCATCGCTGCCTTGAGCGCGTAGATCGAATCGTAGAAACCGATATGGATCGCGTTGAGCGACTCGCCGATCACGGCACGGGCCTCTTCGTTGACCTCGTTCTGGTGATCGGTGACCTCGTCGCCGGCAAAGGACACGGCAGCCCCCATGTAGACGCCTTCAACCGCATCACCGCCGGTGGCTTTGATGCCATCCGCACCGGTGCCAACCTCGACAACTTTCACGCCATCCCAGCCGATCGCGGCCAGTTCACGAAAAACCGCACCCGCATCTGCCGGGGGCGAACCACCCAAGTCAATGATGTCGGGGTTCAGCGCCGCGAGGCGCGCAGCGATGGGCTGGAACTCGGTCGTGCCGCGCTCATAGAAATCGCTGCTCAGGAGCTCGATACCGGTGTCCTGCCAGACTTTCCGCGCGACTTCCTCAGTATCCTGGCCCGAAGCGTCATTCGGGTTGAGCATCGCCAACGTCTTTGCGTCGGGATGCTGTTCGGCAATGAAGGGAATGAGGTTCGGCAGAATTTCGAACGGGGTGTTCATCTGCGTGAAGGTCAGGGGAAATTCCGGACCCTTGACGGAAAAGCCCCAGGCCGTGGTGAAGAGCAGAACGCCCTGCCGTTCGGTCAGCGATTGCATCGCCTTGACCGGTGCCGTGCCGAGGCTGCCAGCAATGAACTTGATGCCTTCGCGGTTCAGCAGTGTTTGCGCCACCTTGGTGCCGTCGGCCGCGTTGTACTTGTTGTCATAGGCGACGCATTCGAAATTGTAGGTCTGGCCATCCACGGTTACGCCGCCGGCTTCGTTGATCTCCTTGACCGCGCGTTCGCACATGAAGACAGAGCCCTTGCCCCAGACGGCCCCGCCGCCCGACAGCGGCACAGATAGGCCAAGCTTGATGGCCTCCTGCGCGCCCGCGACAGACCCCATCAGGCCCATAGCGACCCCCAAGATCGCCATTTTTAACGTTCTCAATCCAGACATTTCCGTTCTCCTCCTTTTGGCGGGCGGTCTGAGCCGCCCAATTTTGCGGCTCTTACTCGAGCCGACGGTGGTGACGTGAGTTTGCGGATCTCCTCCGATCCGAATCCAAATCGCGTCAGCAATTCGTGGGAATCCGCCCCCAATTCGGGCGCGGGATGCCCTGCGTTGGCCATCGCCGCGGCGGTGCGGATCGCCCCGGTTACGACCGGCAGACCCATATCAGCGCCGCGGGCGCCGAAGGGTGCTGGATCGTTGCGAAAGAAACCGCCGTCTTTGATTTCTGGTGCGCGCAGCGCGGCGGCGGGTGTCAGAGCGGGGCACCCGGGGATGCGCGCGTTCTCCAGCTCCGTCAGGCACTCTTTCATCGTGCGCCCGGCGCACCAATCGGACATGATCTCACTCAGTACCGCACCGTTCTCGCCCCGGCCAAGGTCAGAGAAAAAGCGGGGGTCGTCGATCAGATCCTCGCGTCCGATCAAGCGCGCCCAGCGGGCAAACATCCCGTTGCCGATGACCTGCACCAGTATCCAGCCGTCGCGCAACTCGAACAGGTCGGATGGCCCCGCAATCGGGCTGCGATTCGCCATCGCCTCGCGTTGCCGCGCGCCCGAAGCTTCCTCCATCAGCATAGGGTTGGTCATCGTGACCGCACTGCCCAGTAACGACGCCTGCACATGCTGCCCCCGCCCTGTCCGGGTCCGCTCGTAAAGCGCCGACACGGTTGCGAAGGCCGCCGCCATCGCCGTACTGAAATCGACATATGACACCGCGGCCCGCATCGGGCGCTCGCCCGTCCCGGTCAGGTGCATCGCACCACTTAGCGCCTGACCCGTCCCGTCAAACCCGGTGCGGTCCTTCGCGTCGCCCTCGAAGCCCAGCGCCGAGATTGTGGTCAGGATTATGTCGCTTCGCAGCGCCTTGAGACTTTCGTAATCCAGCCGCGCCCGCTTTAATGCCGCGGGCGGCAAGTTGACCATGACGACATCCGACTGCGCAACCAGACGCTCGAAGACGCCGCGGCCCTCGTCCGTCGTGATATCCAGCGCAAGTGACTTCTTGTTGCGATTAACCTGCATGTAGAGCGCACCGCGCCCCTCCAAGCCAATCGGCATGACATCCCGATCCGGCGCACCCTCTGGCGGCTCTATGCGAATAACCTCTGCCCCCTGATCGGCCAGCAGCGCGGCGCAGTAGGGTGCCGCGATGTATCGCCCGAGGTCGAGCACACGAATCCCCGACAACCCGGAAGCTTCCGGCCCTCGCTGGGAAAGGGGTTTGCCTGCTTTGGCTGTCACGTTTTGTTTCCGTCTAGCTTGTTTTTTATCGTCACAGAATGGTTGAACTTCGATTTGGTATTTTCTATAGTGAACATCATTCACAAGTTTCTGAAAGCTATTCATACATGAGTCAAGCCGCCGATCAAGCCCCCGCTCCAAAAATCGTCGGGGCCGTCGCAAACGCATTTTCGATCTTGCGGGTGCTGGCACAGGCGGGCGAGCCGATGGGTGTGGCGACGGTGGCAAGGGCCACGAATGTGAGCGTCAGCACCTGCTTCAACATCCTTCGTACATTGGCGTCAGAGCGGTTGGTGGAGTTCGATGAAGACGCCAAGACCTACCGTCTCGGCGCGGGGATGCTGGAGTTTTCCGTTCCGCTGCTCGGCGTCAATCAGGTTGATCTGATCCGACCAGAGCTTCAAAGGCTTTCGGTGGATCACAATAGCCTCATTTGCCTCTGGCAGATCACGGAGACGGAGCGCGTTGTGCTTGTGGACCGCATTGCGACGGGTCGTAACGTTCGCGTGGACATGTCGCTTGGCGCGCGCCTGCCCGTCTATGTGGGTGCGGTCGGGCGATGCTACGCCGCGCTTGCGGGGCTCGAGCAAAGCGATCTGGAGGAAAAGTTCGAAAAGCTGCAGTGGCAGGACCCGCCGACATTCGACGACTATCTGGCCGATGTGCGACAGGCCAAGGCCGACGGCTATGCGTTCGACCTCGGCAAACTTTTCGTCGGGGTCGAGATCGCCGCGTCCATCGTCACCGATGCCAGGCGCCAGACACGCCTCGGCATAAGCGGAATTAACATTGCGGGCCAGCTGCCGCGCGATGATCTGGAGCGCCTTGCAGTTGATATCCGCAACTCAGCCGACTGGATCAGCGAGACGCTCTTTGGCGTCTCGAAAGGCGTGCGCCAGGCAGATCGCCGCGCCGCCGTGCCCGGGCCGGACCCCACCCCCATCCAGAGGCCGAAGTCATGACGGCCAAGCCCGCGACAGATGTCTGGACCTTCGCCGATTTCCACCCCGGTCACAGTTTTGGCGAGATGTCGATTACCCTCGATCCCGACCGGCTCGCCAAGTGGGACGCGATCTATGGCGGCGGATCGAAATCCGACGATACGTCCCGGCCCTTGCCGCGCGGATTGCTCGTTACCTGCATGATGGAGGCCTATCTCGGCCTGATCCAACCCCGCCCGCCGGGCAACATCCACGCCGGTCAAAGCCTCAACTTCGGCACCGGCCATGTGCGGCTGGGCGATACGGTCACTTTGAAGGCAACATGCCGGGACAAGACGGAACGCAAGGGGCGCGGCTGGGTGACCTTCGCGCTTACCGTGACCCGGGGCGCCGAGACGCTCCTGAGCGGCGATGTCCGCTCCATCTGGGCAAAGTGAGGGGTGCGTAATGGCGGACCGATCCAACCACTATGCTCTCCCAGATAACCTCGACCTCGGGCAATTGCAGACCACGCCCGAGATGACCGAGCGATACGCGGCCCTGACGGACGACTACAACCCGATCCACGTCGATGCCGACTTCGCCTCCAAGACCGCCTTTGGCGCGCCGATCATTCACGGAACCATGGGCCTCAACCTGCTTGTCGACGCGCTTGAGACCACATTCGGCGAAAGCTTTCCCGAGCTACGGATCGACGTCCGCTTCATCCGCCCGGTCCGTGTCGGCAGCACCATAAGAGCGCGCGGAAGGCTCGCCGATTCGAACGACCGCCGCTACGAGATTTTCGTCGAAACTGAGACAGGCGACCGCGCTGTCGAGGGAACATGCAGCCTTGGACCGCCCGCGCCCACATCGGCACGGGACAGCGCCAAGGGGAACAATCCAGAGGATCATTCATGAGCCAGGACATTGACGACGACACATTCCAACAGCTCCGGGACATGATCCAGCGGTTCGTGATCGAGCGGCTCATGCCGAACGAAACCCGGCTTGAGATCGAGGATGAAATTCCCGAAGAGATCGTCACCGAAATGCGCGAGCTGGGCCTCTTCGGGCTGACCATTCCGCCCGAATATGGCGGCATCGGATTGAACGCCCGGCAGGAGGCCCAGATCGCGCAGATCTTCGGCCACACCGCGCTCGCCTTCCGGTCGCTTCTGGCCACGAATATCGGCATCGGCGCGCGCGGGTTGATCTTCGAAGGCACCGACGCGCAGAAGGAGGCCTACCTGCCCCGGCTCGCCAGTGGCGAATTGATGTGCGCCTTTGCCCTTACCGAGCCCGACACCGGCTCTGACCCCGCAAACCTCACGACGAAGGCGGTACGAGACGGCGATGACTACCTGATTTCAGGCACCAAGCGCTACATCACGAATGCCGAACGCGCGGGCCTCTTCACCGTCATGGCCCGCACCGATTTCGACGCCCCTGGGGCCGAAGCGATCTCGGCATTCCTCGTGCCGGGCGACGCGCCCGGCCTCACTGTGGGCAAGAAGGACCGCAAGATGGGCCAGCGCGGCACGACCACCTCGGACGTGGTGTTCGACAAGGTACGCGTGCCCGCCAGCGCCATCATCGGCGAAACGCCCGGTCGCGGCTTTCGCCTCGCCATGCGGGTGCTCGATCGTGGCCGCATCCATATCGCGGCGCTGGCGACAGGGATGTGCGACCGGCTGATCTCGGAGATGGTGGAGTATGCCAAGAACCGGCGGCAGTTCGGCAAACCCATTGCCGAATATCAGCTTATCCAGGGGATGATCGCCGACAGCTACACCGAATACCGCGCCTGCAAGGCGTTGGTTGAGGAAACGGCGGGCATCTACGACGATACCGGCGCGGCCCGCACCGAGGCGTCGGCGGCGAAGTATTTCGCGACAGAGGCGGTGGGCCGCGTAGCCGACCGTGCGGTGCAGGTGCATGGCGGCGCGGGCTATATGAGCGAATACCCCGTCGAACGGTTCTACCGCGACGTGCGCCTATTGCGCATCTACGAGGGCACCAGCCAGATCCAGCAACTTCTGATCGCCCGGCAAGTCCTGAAAGGAGAGGCATGATGAACGAGGACAGTATGCTCGACGGCAAGGTCGTTGTCGTCACCGGCGCGGGCGGCGGCATCGGGCGCGATATCGCGCTGATGGCGGGGGCACATGGCGCGCAGGTGGTCGTCAACGACATCGGGGCGAGCCTTGGCGGCGAGGGGCTGGATGACCGGCCCGCTGCCAGCGTGGTGCAGGAGATCGAAGAGGCCGGGGGCAAGGCCGTGGCCAACACCGACACCGTGACCGAGCCCGCCTCTGCCCAACGCATCATCGGGACCGCGATCGACACCTTCGGGCGCATCGACGGGATCGTGAACAACGCGGGCATCCTGCGCGATACTTTCTTTCACAAGATGAGCGACGAAGACTGGGACAGCGTGCTCAAGGTGCATCTTTACGGGACCTTCAACGTCAGCCGGGCCGCAGCACCGCATTTCAAGGCGCAAGCGTCGGGCAGCATGGTGCACATGACCTCGACCTCGGGGTTGATCGGCAATCTGGCGCAGGCGAATTACTCGGCGGCGAAGCTGGGCATCTCGGCGCTGTCGAAATCCATCGCACTCGACATGCAGCGCTTTGGCGTGCGGTCGAACTGCATCGCGCCCTTTGCATGGAGCCGCATGATCAGCTCGATCAAGGTCGATACCCCCGAACAGGAACAACGCGTCGCCCGCCTCAAGGAGATGACGCCGGCCAAGGTGGCGCCACTCGCCATCTACCTGCTTGCGGATGCCTGCGATGCCTCGGGGCAGATCTTCGCCGTGCGCAACAATGAGATATTCCTGATCAGCCAGCCACGCCCGGTGCGGTCGGTCCATAATTCTGAAGGCTGGACCCCCGCGCAAATCGGCGCTCAGGCGATGCCGGCCCTCAAGGCGAGCTTTCATCCGCTCGAGGTGTCGGCCGATGTCTTCTCGTGGGATCCGGTCTGATGCGTCGTGCCGCCATCATCAGCCCGCTTCGTACCCCAGTCGGCCGCTTTGGCGGCGCGCTCAGAGATGTGCAGGTCGAACACCTCGGCGCGGCCGTCGTGCGCGCGCTGCTGGAGCGCACCGGGCTAGACCCCGCGCAGATCGACGACGTGGTGTTCGCCCAGTCCTACGCCAATTCCGAAACACCCTGTGTTGGCCGCTGGATCGCGCTTGAGGCCGGGCTGCCGATCGAGGTGCCGGGGATGCAACTCGACCGTCGCTGCGGCGGCGGGCTGCAATCCATCGCAACCGCCGCGATGATGGTCCAGAGCGGGGCTTGCGACGTGGTGCTTGCCGGGGGCGTCGAGAGCATGAGCAACATCGAGTTCTATACTACCGGCATGCGCTGGGGCACGCGGATGGGAAACGCCGCGCTTTATGACCGGCTTGATCGGGGGCGAGAACGCTCGCAGCCCGAGCACCGCTTCGGCTTCATCTCCGGCATGATCGAGACGGCCGAAACGCTCGCCGACAAGCACGATATCCCCCGCGAGGCCGCCGACGCCTTCGCCGCGCGCAGCCATCAACGGGCCGCAGCCGCGTGGGACGAGGGCCGGATGGCGGCGGAGGTGGTGCCGATCGCGGTGCCGCAGCGGCGCGGCGATCCGGTCATGGTCGAGCGCGATGAAGGCATCCGGCCCGACACGACCACCGAGGGGCTCGCCAAACTTCGTGCGCTGCAGAAGGACGGCACCGTAACGGCGGGGAACGCGGCGCAACAGAACGATGCCGCCGCCGCCTGCCTGGTGGTTGCGGAAGATCGGCTGCAGGCGCTTAGCCTCAGACCAGATGCCTTTCTCGTTGGCTGGTCCGCCGCCGGGTGTGACCCCGCGCAGATGGGCATCGGGCCGGTGCCGGCGACCGAGCGGGTGATGCGGCGCAGCGGCCTTTCGCTGGGCGAGATGGACCTGATCGAAGTGAACGAGGCGTTCGCGGCGCAGGTGCTGTCGGTGCTGAAATGCTGGGATGACGTCGATCCCGATCGTGTCAATGTCAACGGATCGGGCATCGCGCTTGGCCATCCCATCGGCGCGACCGGGGTGCGGATTATGACCACGCTGCTGCACGAGATGAAGCGCCGCGAGGCTCGCTACGGGTTGGAGACGATGTGCATCGGCGGCGGCCAGGGCATGGCCGCGATCTTCGAGCGCGCCTGAGGCCACCATGCCCCAGCCAACAGACACCGATGAGCTGAGGTTTGCCGATCTGATCCGGCCGGGCGACGTAGTGGCCTGGGGGCAGGCCTGCGGCGAGCCGTTGCGTCTGACCCGGCAGCTCATGGCGCAGCGTCACCAGATCGGCGGCTTTGGCGCGTTCATCGGCATCAGCCTTGGCGATAGCGCCGATCCCGAACATGCCGATTGCGTGCGCTTCCGGTCCTTCTGTGGGACGGGCCGGAACGGGCGACTCGCGGCGGCGGGCAAGCTCGATATCCTGCCGCTGCATTACTCGCAGCTTGCGAGCGTCCTTATGCGTCAGGTCGACGTCTTGATGCTGCAGGTAACCCGGCATCCCAATGGCGGCTACAGCCTTGGGGCTTGCTGCGATTACGTCGCGGCCCTGATCCCCGCCGCGCGCCTCGTGATAGCGGAGGTGAACCGGCAGGTCCCCGTTACCGACGCGCGGATCGACGCGCGGCAGATCGACGTGATGGTCGAGGCGGACTACGCCCCCGCCGCAATGACAATGCAGCCCCCCTCCCGCGCCAATCGCCGCATCGCCGCTCATGTCGCCAGCCTGATCGACGATGGCGCAACGCTCCAGTTTGGGCTTGGGGCCACACCCGATTGCGTGGCGGCCCTGCTTCTGGATCGCAGGCACCTGGGGCTGCACAGTGGCGTTCTGTCGGATGCCGGCATGGCGCTCATGGCCTCCGGCGCGATTGACAATTCGCGCAAACCGATCGATGCGGGCCTCTCGGTCGCGGGCACGCTGCTGGGCACGCCCGAGCTACTGGCCTTCGCGGATAGCAACACCGCCATTGCCATGCGCCCGATCAGCCACACGCATGACACCGCCACCATCGCTCGGCTTCCGGCCTTCACCGCGATCAACTCCGCGCTCGAGGTGGACCTGTCGGGGCAGGCCAACACCGAATCGGCGGGGGGGCGGTATCTGGGCACGATTGGCGGGGCAGTGGATTTTTCTCGCGGCGCGCAGGCCTCGGAGGGCGGCAAGGCCATCCTTGCGCTCACCGCCACAGCCCAACGCCGGGATGGCACCCTATTCAGTCGCATCGTGCCGCGCCTGTCGGGCCCGGCCACGGTCGGACGCGGGGATATCGGCATCGTCGTCACCGAAAACGGGATCGCCGATTTGCGGGGCCAGACGCTTGATGAACGGCGCCGCAGGCTTACCGCCATCGCCGACCCCGCGTTTCGGGATGACCTGACTGGGGCCGAGCAATAGAGCCAGATCACAAGGGAGAGACGCAAATGTTCGAACTCGACATGACAGAGGGATGGGAGCCTGTTCCGGGCACCACCGGCATCGCGCAGAAACCGCTGAGCGGCAATTTCGACGAGGCGAACGCGCAAGGTTATCGCACCCGCTGCGTGCGCGTGGCGCCGGGTGGCGAAACGGACGAGCCGTTCGTGCATGCCTATTGGGAAGAGGTGTTCGTGCTTGAAGGCACGCTGACCTCCAAGGCCGATGGCACCAGCGTCACCGCACCGGCCTACGTAATCCGCCCGCCGGGCACGCCACATGGCCCGATCCTATCGGAAAGTGGTTGCGTTCTGATCGAGTTCCAATACTTCTCGGACAGGTCCGTGGGCATGCGCGATCATCTCGATCACATGACCCCGACGAGAGCAGCAGTGCGACCTGACCGGGGCGCTTGACGCCCGGACGAGAAAGTGCCGCGCACTACCCCCCCTTCATTTCAAAGGACGATGCAAACATGAGTGCCTCAATCACGCATCTCATGACGATCGACTAGCGGCTTCTGTGGCTCTCTCTCGCACTGGATGATCCACCGCGCCAACGATGTGCGCCCCAAAGTCGACTGAACGACTAGCGGCTTCTTTGGTTGCCGCCCATGATGCAAGAACCTTTTGACCTTGTCGGCGCGTGATCGAGTCGTCTAATCGCAGCCAGAATTGCAAGCATTTTCTTTGCACCTCCGGTCATTGGACGGCTGGAGGTCGGTCTTCAGGTCATGTGCGAGACAAATGCGCTTTAGGCTCCGAGTGCGCGTCTTTG
>NZ_PVWS01000039.1:23449-26272 GCF_004126395.1 Roseovarius sp. A46
ACGCGCACTCGGAGCCTAAAGCGCATTTGTCTCGCACATGACCTGAAGACCGACCTCCAGCCGTCCAATGACCGGAGGTGCAAAGAAAATGCTTGCAATTCTGGCTGCGATTAGACGACTCGATCACACGCCGACAAGGTCAAAAGGTTCTTGCATCATGGGCGGCAACCAAAGAAGCCGGTAGTCGTTCAGTAAACTCTCCAGCCTATAGGAGCGGAACCCTGCCCAGAGGCCGTCTTTGCCTCTATTTTCGTGTAGAAAACTTTCATGCCACCATTGTGCCGCTTGGCCCAAGGTGTATATTGAAGACCAAGGTTTATCCGGGTCCTTTGCCTGTCATCATGATTCGCTCCGTTTGCGGGGTCTGCCACCCTTAGCCCCGTTCGCCCGTGCCGCCGCAGCCTTGGCAGGCGAGGTGGCACTACCGCCAGCCGCACCGAGTTGCGCGGCCATCCATCGCTTGGTGCCGTAGATGCCCTGCATAAGGCTTGGCACATAGACATCCGCGTCCAAGCGGGGCCAGTGCAGTGCGGTCCCTGCTGGGCTGATCTCGATTTCCTCCAGTTCGTCGGCTGCGGCGGCGGTCAGCTCTTGGATCAGATGCACGGGCACCATGATCGTGACGCCCGTGTTGAGGCCCACGACCAGCCGGTTCTGATGCCTGTCATAGTCGGCACTGACGGCATAACCCCTGCGCCGCATCTTTTCGCCGCGAAGGGTCGCGGCCTGAAACTCCTGCTCAGTAATCTCCATGAATCTCCCTCCACTTCGGGCAAAGGACTGACAGGTGCTTTGCCAGTTCCTTCTGGATGCGGTTCACCATCTGCAATGACACCCCATGGCGTTCCCGAAGTTCTGGCGGGCCGTCTGGGCAGTTCAGAACAAACACGGCTTCACCATCTGCCGCGATGACGTGAACATGGGCGGGGCGATGATCGTCCACATAGATTCTCACACGCAGGCCATCGAGGCGAAGGACGGTTGGCATTGGTGGGAGCATAACCTAAGTGCTTGGGTTTTTCAAGGGGGGGCGGTGGGTGCGAAGTATACGTCCCTATTTCTTGCCACCTTCCCACCACCTTCCCGGACCTCTTCCCATGTCTGACCTCCTGGATCCCGGATACCTTGGAACTGACGGCATCAGGTGCTATGATTACAAATGATTACAATGGAGCACATCATGCCACAGCGCGCCGCTTCCGAGCCAATCACCATCCGCACAGCCAAGGTATCCGAGATTGATGCCCTGGCGAATGCGATGGACCGTTCCCGCAACTACATCGTCAACCAGGCCATCGAACAATATCTGGAAGCCAACACTTGGCAGATGGAGCGGATCAAGAGCGGGATTGCCGCTGCCCGAGAGGGCAAGGTCCTTCCTGCTGATGAAGTGTTTGCCGGGATCGCCGCGAAGCACGGTTGGACAGATTGAAGCATCTGGTTATTGCCGAACCCGCGGTCCGCGATCTTGAGGCGATCGTGGATTATATCGCACTGGACAACCCTGACGCCGCAGAGAACGTATATCGCGGGCTCGTGCGGGCAGCGGAAAGACTGCCCGAGTTCTCCGCCGCGGGGCGTCCCGGTCGCCATACCGAGACACGGGAACTGAGCGTCTCGGGACTGCCCTACCTGATCGTCTATGAGGTCAGCGCCGAGGCAGTGACGATACTGGCGGTGTTTCACACGTCCCGAGATCTCGCACGGGCATTCCTGGACAGGATGCAGGGCAGTTAGCTGCGTGGGCAAACCTCCTGCATGGGCTCGGATGATAGGTCTCAGTCCAAGACGCCTGCTTCTTTCTGGTGCCGGATCGCGAGGATCGTCACGGTTTCTTCGTCGATACGATATCGGACGATGTAACCGCTGTCGCCAAAGTCGATGAGCCATTCCCGAAACTCTTGGGGAAGGTCATCGACCATCCGGCCGAGGCGGGGATGCGCCCCGAGGATCTTCACCCCTTGCCGGATCGCCTCGCCAGCCCGACGCGCAGCATCCGCGTTCTTCGGGCGCAGGAAGCCCCGCAGCCGTTGCAAGTCCCGGATCGCCGCCGGGGCGAATATCACTTGTGGCATTCGGGGGCAGGCCGTTCGTTTTCAGTCCCCCAGCTCTCCAGCCATTGATCGACCTCTTCAGCGGTCGCGTGCAGCCCGGTTTCCCGGAACTCTTCCCATGCCTCGAGGGTTTCCTGCCGCAGCGCCTCGCGCTTTTCTTCGCGCTCGACATACTGCGCAATGGCTTCGCGCATGATCCAGTGCGATGTACGTTTCCGGGCCTCGGCGAGATGCCGGACCCGCCCCTTCATGTCGTCATCCAGCTTGATGGACGTTGCCGATGCCATGCGACCCTCCGAGCAAAAGGTAATACCTCTGACTACTATATGGCGTTTGCATCTTGCTTGTCCATTGACCCGTAGCCGTGTGGGCAAGCCTCGTGCCTGTGGGCCGTGGATGCCGCTCAGAGCGCCACAGCGGCTCCGTGAGTGGGGTCACGCTTCGCGGTCGCCATGTCGGTGATGAACCTCACCTGAACCTGGAAACGCGCCCCGGCGCGCAGGCATGGGATTGTGAGAAAATTAGGGCAGGACTCATTTTGTCATATTCCCAAGACATCTTTTGAAATCCGCACGAAATTGAACCGCACGCTGACGCATTTCCAAGTCAGCGACCAAAGCCGGAAAACTTTGGGCCCTACCCCCCTCGTCAGGACTGCACCTGGTTTTGGCGAGGGGACGTGGCATGGCGATCGTCGATGTCGTCGATCAGACGGATGAAAATTCAGGCACGGCTGTCACCGAAGACATGTTCGGCCTCAACGCGCTGT
>NZ_PVWS01000003.1:0-155464 GCF_004126395.1 Roseovarius sp. A46
TCGTTCTCGCGGCACACCTGCCGGCAGATGTCGCGCACCCGCAGTCGCAATGCCCCGGTCAGCACCTTGTAACGGTATTTGGTCGACCAGACGATGTGGTAGCGGTGATAGAAGACGCAGTGTTTGCCGGTGTCATATTGCATGATCGTACCCTCAGAAAAATGAGCCTTCGACCCGGCTGCGGCTCATTTTTCTGAGGGTACGATCATAACACGATTCTTTCACGCTGAAGCAGGTCCGACTGGAAGTCGGAGGGTTTGCTCCAGGGCGTGGATACTCAAATAGGTGGTTGGCACAAATAAACCAAGGCAATGATTGATAGAAACGAAGTATTCGTTGGGGTGGATGGCCAACACACCATCCCTGCGCCGCAGCGCATCGGCAGAGCATCCCCCACCCTACATCCCTTAACCCACCGTCCCGCATGCTCACATCATGCGAAACCGCAATTCTCCCCTCACGCCCGAGGTCTGGCTGCATGACCTCTTCACCTCCAAATCCGTCCAACAGGGCACCGTGATCCGGCGCAAGGCGCGCGACATTGAGCGCTTCGCCGACATGGACCTCTTCCTGCGCGAGATCGACCGGCGGGGCTATCGGGCGATCGAGAACTCGGGCCAGATCATCATCTTCTGCAACCGCGCCCCGATCCGCTGGCTCATCCCCGGCGCCCCCCCGATTTCTTCAAAAGAAATCGGACGAAGCACGACTGTCTGACAGATCACGCCCCGTTAACCCGCTCCCCGCGCCCCAAACCCCACCGACGCAATACCGACAGGATACCGACGGGATGCCGACAGCCAAAATCGCCTGATTTCCGCCCGTTAACCCCGGTTCGCCGCCCTTCGCCAGAATCCGACACGGTCATGTCGAAAACGCGCTGGCCTTCCGGGCGGCACCTGCGATGCTGGCGGCACCATGCGCCTGATCATCTCCTTCGCCGCCCTGTTCCTCTCGGTCGTCCTGCTGCAGCTTTCCACCGGCGGGGTCGGGCCGCTGGATGCCCTCTCGGGGCTGGCGCTCGACTACACCACCGCGCAGATCGGCCTCCTGGGCTCGGCGCATTTTTTCGGTTTCTTTCTGGGGTGTTGGTACGCCCCGCGGCTGATGGGGACGGTCGGGCACAGCCGCGCCTTCGCCGCCTTCACCGCCGCCGGGGCCATCGGCCTCTTGGGCCACATGATGGTCACCGACCCCTATGCCTGGGCCGTCATGCGGGTGGCCTCCGGCCTCTGCGTGGCGGGGTGCTACACGGTGATCGAGGCCTGGCTTCAGGCCAAGGTCACCAACGCCACCCGCGGGCGCACCATGGGCGTCTACCGGGTGGTCGACATGGGCGCCTCGCTGGCCGCCCAGCTGCTCATCTCGGTGCTGCCCCCTGCCACGTATTTTTCCTATAATCTCCTGGCCTTACTGTGTTGCGCGGCGCTCCTGCCGCTGACCCTGTCGCGCCTGCGCCAGCCCGAGACACCCGCCGCCCCGCGCCTGCGCCCGATGCTGCTGGTGGCCCGCTCGCCGCTGGCCACGGCGGGGGTTCTGGTCGCCGCCCTCTCGTCGGCCTCCTTCCGCATGGTCGGCCCCCTCTACGGTCAGCAGGTCGGCCTCGCCGTGGACCAGATCGCCGGGTTCCTCGCGGTCTTCGTGCTGGGCGGCGCGGTCGCGCAATACCCGGTGGGATGGCTCGCCGACCGCTACGACCGCCGCTGGGTGCTGATCGGCCTGTCACTGGCGGCCATCGTGTCAAGCGTCACGACCGCCATGACCCACGATCTGGGCACCGCGGGCGTGCTGGCGACGGCCTTCTTCTTCGGGCTGACGACCTTCCCGATCTACTCGGTCTGCGCGGCCCATGCCCATGATTTCGCTGACAGTTCCGAGCGGGTAGAGCTGTCGGCGGCGCTGATGTTCTTCTTTGCCGTGGGGGCAATGGCAGCGCCGCTCATGGCCTCTGCACTGATCGAGCGGTTCGGCCCGGGGGCGATGTTCGCCATGATAGCAGTCGGGCATGCCGGGCTGGTGCTTTTCGGTCTCATGCGGATGCTCGCGCGCCCCCCGGCCAAGGCGCGCACACCCTATGTCTGGGCACCGCGCACCTCGTTCCTCATCGGGCGTCTGACCGGGCGCAGCCGCGACCGGAAGTGACCGGCTAACCCTCGCGCGCGTCCTCCGCCGCGCTTTCCTCGGCGGTTTCCACGTACCATTCCTGCGCCGCCGCCAGCGCCACCGGCGAGCCCGTGGGCGACACGCCCACATAGGCCCCCGTCTCATCCACCGGCACCCCGGGGCGGCAGGTCATCCGCCACGTGGCATGGGCGGCGATAAGCGCGAACAGCGCCGCCAGGAACAGCCAGAACCCGTGCGGCCCGACGATATCCATCAGCTGCCCCGTCACCATCGGCCCGGCGATCGCCCCCATCCCGTAGACGAAAACCAGCCCGCCCGAGGCAGCGGCCATGTCCTCGACCTCGAGGAAGTCGTTGGTATAAGCGATGAACAATGAATAAAGCGGCGAGGCCATGCCCCCCATGACGAAGCCCAGCACCAGCAGCGTCTCGAAATCGACACCGAGGAACGCCCCCACCCCGGTACTCACTGCACCCACCGCCGCCACCCCGAGGATCAGCCAGCGCCGGTCCATCCGGTCCGACAGCCACCCGATGGGCATCTGGAACGCCACCGCCCCGGCAAAGATCGCGGCGACAAATCCGCTGATCTGCGCCACGCTCAGCCCCGCCTGTGCGCCATAGACCGAGGCCATGCCGAATTGTGCCGCGAAAATGCCACCGAGGATCAGCATCCCCACGCTCGCCAGCGGCGAGCTGTCATAGAGCTGGCGCAGCGTCATCGGCTTGTCGGTCTCGAAGGCGGGCGTCGGCGAGGCCGACAACAGGATCGGCGCAAAGCTCAGCGACACGAGGATCGAGGGCACCACGAACAGCAGGTAGCCCCCGGCGTCACCGAGGTTCATCAACCCCTGCGCCGCGATGATCCCCGAGGTCTGGGCGATCATGTAGGCCGAGATGATCTTGCCGCGCGTGGTATTTGTGGCGGCGTTGTTGAGCCAGCTTTCGGCGGTGACGTAGACCCCGGCGAGACAGAAGCCCAGCAGCACCCGGATCACCGTCCAGCTATAGGGATCGGTCAGCACGGGGAATGCGATGAGCCCCGCCGAGAGGAACGAGCCCAGCGCGGCAAAGACCCGCACATGCCCCACCCGGCGGATCATCTCGGGCGTCACACGGCTGCCGGCGAGAAAGCCCACGAAATAGGCCGAGGTGATGATCGACAGCTCCAGCGTGCCAAAGCCCTCGATGCCGCCGCGCACACCCATGAGCGTGGCCTGCATCCCGTTGCCGATCATGACCAGCATCATGCCCAGCAGCAGCGCCCAGACCGAGCCGATAACCTTGAACATCGCGGCGATTCCCTCTCGGCTGATGGCCCTTTCTCGCCCGCGCCGCTACACCCGCGCACGGGCCGCGTCAAACCGGATTCGACCCTGTGCGCAGTGCGCCCGCGCACATGCGCAAATATGCGGCAGGCGGGGGTGCGGCCTCTGGCCCTTTGGGCACGGGGCGGTTAAACGCGGGAGAAGCAGTTCCAGGCGACAAAGGCAGTCCGGCACGATGGCACGTCACCTCATCACCTCGGCGATCCCCTATATCAACGGGATCAAGCATCTCGGCAACCTCGTGGGCAGCCAATTGCCCGCCGATCTCTACGCGCGCTATCTGCGCGGGCGCGGCCACGAGGTGCTCTATCTCTGCGCCACCGACGAGCACGGCACCCCTGCCGAGCTTGCCGCCGCCAAGGCGGGCAAGCCGGTGGACGAGTATTGCGCCGAGATGTGGACGGTGCAGAAACGGCTCTCCGACGGGTTTTGCCTCGGCTTCGATCATTTCGGACGCTCTTCCAGCCCGCAAAACTGCCGCCTCACCCAACATCTCGCGGTCCGCCTGCACGAGGCCGGGCTGATCGAGGAGGTGCGTGAGAAACAGGTCTATTCTCCAACCGATGGCCGCTTCCTGCCGGATCGTTACATCGAGGGCACCTGCCCCAATTGCGGCTATGACAAGGCCCGCGGCGATCAATGCGAAAACTGCACGAAGCAGCTCGATCCGACCGACCTGATCGACCCACGCTCGGCCATCTCCGGCGCGACCGATCTCGAGGTGCGCGAGACCCGCCATCTCTACCTGCGCCAGTCGGTGATGCGCCGCGCGCTCAGCGACTGGATCGACACCAAGGTCGACTGGCCGGTGCTGACCACCTCGATCGCACGCAAATGGCTCAACGATGGCGATGGATTGCAGGATCGCGGCATCACCCGCGATCTCGACTGGGGCATCCCGGTGCAATTCGAGGGCGCGCCGTGGTCGGGAATGGAGGGCAAGGTCTTCTACGTGTGGTTCGACGCGCCCATCGAGTACATCGCCTGCGCCGCGGAATGGGCCGAGGCACAGGGGCTGGAGGCCAAGGCGTGGGAGCGCTGGTGGCGCACCGACAAGGGCGCCGCCGATGTGCGCTACACCCAGTTCATGGGCAAGGACAACGTCCCATTTCACACGCTCTCCTTTCCGGCGACCCTGATGGGCGCAAACCATGACGGGTCCGAGCCGTGGAAGCTCGTCGATTACATCAAGTCGTTCAATTACCTCAACTATGATGGCGGCCAGTTTTCTACCAGCCAGGGGCGCGGCGTGTTCATGGACGACGCACTCGACATCCTGCCGGCCGATTACTGGCGCTGGTGGCTGCTGAGCCATGCGCCCGAGAATTCCGACAGCGAATTCACCTGGGAGAATTTCCAGGCCTCGGTAAACAAGGACCTCGCCGACGTGCTGGGTAATTTCGTCTCCCGCGTGACCAAGTTCTGCCGCTCGAAATTCGGCGAGCAGGTGCCCGAGGGCGGCGAGTATGGCGCACAGGAACAGGCGCTCATCGACCGGCTCTCGGCACGGATCGGGGACTACGAGGCGCATATGGAGGCGATCGAGATCCGCAAGGCGGCCAGCGCGCTGCGCGCGATCTGGGTCGAGGGCAACGAGTACCTGCAAGACGCCGCGCCGTGGGCCACCTTCAAGGAAGATCCCGGGCGCGCGGCAGTGCAGATCCGGCTCGCGCTCAACCTCGTGCGGCTCTACGCCGTGCTGTCCGCGCCCTTCATCCCCGACGCGGCGCAGGCAATGCTGGCGGCGATGAAAACCGACGATACAAGCTGGCCCGACGACGTCCCCGCCGCGCTCGACACGCTCGCGCCCGGCCACGGATTCGAGGTGCCCGAGGTGCTCTTTGCCAAGATATCCGACGAGGCGCGCGAGGACTGGCAGGCGCGGTTCTCCGGCACACGGGGCTGAGGGGCGCGAGCAGGCGTCTCCGGCCTTGAGCTACCATTCAGCGCACCGGTTGAGGAGCCGCGCAGCGGGCGGTCGGGCGCTCGCGCGGCGGCGCGTAACCGCGCCTTTATTCCGCGCGAGGGCAGGATGCGAATGGCGGGAACAGGCCATAACGCCCCCGCGCGCCCCCTTTCCCACTACCGCCTTATGTCAAAATGCGTGCCCCCCTCCGGCACCGCCTCCTGCACCGTCACCTCGCGCACCACCGCCGCCGGCGGCCCCTTGTGCAGCGCGGCGAGCATCGCATCCACGTCGCGCGCCGGACCCTCCAGATGCGCGCGCACGGCCCCGTCGGCCTCGTTGCGCACCCAGCCCGACAGGCCGCGCCCCTGCGCCTCCACCTGCGCCCAGGCGCGAAAGCTCACCCCCTGCACCCGGCCCCCGACACGCACCCCGACTGCCTTGATCCCAGACATGTTGGCCTCCCTTTCCAGCACCGCCATCCTAGCACGATCCGCCTTGACCGGGCACCACTTCCCCGCCATATGCCACAGCCATGACACCGCTCTCGCAAATCCGCAATTTCTCCATCGTGGCGCATATCGACCACGGCAAATCCACCCTTGCCGACCGGCTGATCCAGATGACGGATACCGTCGCCGAGCGGGACATGAAGGAACAGTTGCTCGACTCCATGGATATCGAGCGCGAACGCGGCATCACCATCAAGGCCAACACCGTCCGCATCGACTACACCGCCGATGACGGCCAGCAATACGTGCTCAACCTCATCGACACGCCCGGCCACGTGGATTTCTCCTACGAGGTGTCGCGAAGCATGCGCGCGGTCGAGGGCTCGCTCCTGGTGGTGGACAGCACGCAAGGGGTCGAGGCGCAGACGCTGGCCAATGTCTACCAGGCCATCGACGCCAATCACGAGCTTGTGCCGGTGCTCAACAAGATCGACCTGCCGGCCTCCGATCTCGAACGCACCGCGCAGCAGATCGAGGAGGTGATCGGCATCGACGCTTCCGGCGCGATCGCCGTCTCGGCCAAGACCGGCGAGGGCATCCGCGAGACGCTCGAGGCGATCATCGCCCACCTGCCACCGCCCACGGGCGACGCCGACGCACCGCTCAAGGCCATGCTCGTGGACAGCAAGTACGACCTCTACCTCGGGGTCGTCGTGCTCGTGCGGATCATGGACGGCGTGATGAAGAAGGGCGACCGCATCCGCATGATGCAGACCGGCGCCACCTACAATGTCGAGCGCATCGGCGTGTTCCGCCCGGCGATGACGGTGGTGGACGCATTGGGACCGGGCGAGATCGGCTTCATCACCGCCTCGATCAAGCAGGTCCGCGACACCCGCGTCGGTGACACGATCACCCATGAAAAACGCCCCTGTGCAAAGGCACTACCAGGCTTCAAACCCTCGGTGCCGGTGGTGTTCTGCGGCCTCTTCCCGGTGGATTCCGCGCAGTTCGACGACCTGCGCGACGCCATCGAGAAGCTCGCCCTCAACGACGCCTCCTTCAGCTACGAGATGGAAAGCTCCGCTGCCTTGGGCTTCGGCTTTCGCTGCGGGTTTCTGGGCTTGCTGCACCTTGAGGTGATCCGCGACCGGATCGAGCGCGAATACGATATCGAGCTGATCACCACCGCGCCGTCGGTGATCTATCACCTCTACATGAAGGACGGCGAGCGGGTGGACCTGCACAACCCCGCCGACATGCCCGACCCTTCGCTCGTCGACCGGGTCGAGGAGCCGCGCATCAAGGCCACGATCCTCGTGCCCGACGAATATCTCGGCGACGTGCTCAAGCTGTGCCAGGATCGTCGCGGCCTGCAACTCGACCTCACCTACGCGGGCAGCCGCGCAATGGTGGTCTATGACCTGCCATTGAACGAGGTGGTGTTCGACTTCTACGACCGGCTCAAATCGGTGACCAAGGGCTATGCCTCGTTTGATTACCAGCTCGAAGGCTACCGCGAGGACCGGCTGGTAAAGATGCAGGTTCTGGTCAATGACGAGCCGGTGGACGCGCTGTCGATGATGGTCCACCGCGACCGGGCGGAGATGCGCGGCCGCGCGATGTGCGAGAAACTGAAGGACCTGATCCCCCGCCACATGTTCAAGATTCCGATCCAGGCGGCCATCGGCGGCAAGGTCATCGCCCGCGAGACGCTCTCGGCGCTGCGCAAGGACGTCACGGCGAAATGCTACGGTGGGGATGCGACACGCAAGAAGAAGCTCCTGGAGAAGCAGAAGGCCGGCAAGAAGAAAATGCGCCAGTTCGGTCGCGTGGAAATCCCGCAGGAGGCGTTCATCTCGGCGCTGAAGATGGATGGATAAACGCGAATGATCGGGTGTGTCACAGCCGCCAGCGCAAAGCTTCGTTCAACGCGGGCTTGATACGCGCGGCAGCGGATCGGCATGGTCGCGAAAAGGCCCCCGGCCTGCCCAACCCTGTCAGGGCCCCGCGAACAGCCCGCCATATTCGTCTCGCAGGACGTTCTTCTGCACCTTGCCCATCGTGTTGCGCGGCAGCGCGTCGAGTATGATAAGCTTGCGCGGGTGCTTGAAGCGCGCCAGCGACCGTGCCGCCGCCGCGCCTATCGCGTCGAGATCGGGCGTCATGCCCGTTTGCGGCACGAGAAACCCGACCACCGTTTCGCCGAAATCGGGATGCGGCACGCCCACCACCGCGCTTTCCAGAACGCCGGGCTGATCGTCGAGCAGCAATTCGATTTCCTTGGGATAGATGTTGTAACCGCCGGAGATGATCAGATCCTTGCTTCGCCCCAGGATATGGACATAGCCACGATCGTCGATCAGCCCCAGATCGCCGGTGATAAAGAACCCGTTCCCGCGCAGTTCCTCCGCCGTTTTCTCGGGCATGTTCCAATAGCCCTTGAACACGTTGGGTCCGCGCACCTCGATGAGGCCGATTTCGCCCTGCGGCAAGGTCTCGCCACTCTCGGGATCGGTGATCCTCAGCTCCACCCCCGGCAGCGGGAACCCCACCGTGCCCGCGCGCCTCTCGCCGTCATAGGGGTTGGAGGTGTTCATGTTGGTCTCGGTCATGCCGTAGCGTTCGAGGATGCGGTGCCCGGTGCGCGCCTCGAACGCCACATGCGTTTCCGCCAGCAGCGGGGCCGAACCGGAGGTGAACAGCCGCATATGTGCCACCAGGTCGCGGGTAAAGCGCGGATCGTCCAGCAGCCGGGTGTAGAAGGTCGGCACCCCCATCATCGTGGTGGCGCGCGGCAGGTGCGCGATCACCTGGTCGAGATCGAATTTCGGCAGAAAGATCATCGCGCCACCGGCCAGAAGCACGATGTTGGTGGCGACGAACAGGCCGTGGGTGTGAAAGATCGGCAGAGCGTGCAGCAGCACATCATCGGCGCTGAACTGCCAGTACGCGACCAGAACCTCTGCATTGGACAAAAGATTGGTCTGCGTCAGCATCGCCCCCTTCGACCGCCCCGTCGTGCCAGAGGTGTAGAGAAACGCCGCAAGATCATCGCCATCGCGCGGGATGGTGTCGAAGGTCTCTGGCATATCCCGGGCCGCGTCGGACAACGTGCCGCTGCCACCCTCATCGAGCGTCATGAGCACCGCGCCCGCCGCCTCGGCCATGGGGCGCAGCGCATCGGCCCTGGCGCCGTCGCACAATAGAAGTTTCGCGCTGCTGTCGGTCACGAAATACTTGAGTTCGTCCCCGGTATAGCCGGTATTGAGCGGCAGGAACACGATGCCTGCCTGCACGCAGGCGGCATAGACGGCAAGCGCCTCGGGCGATTTCTCGATCTGGGCCGCGAGCCGGTCGCCAGGTTCGAGCCCCGCCGCGCGAAAGGCATGGGCATAGCGGGCGGCCAGCCGCAAAAAGGCGTCATAGCTGAGCGTGCCGCCATCCGCGAGATGCAGGAACGGGGCCGTGCGGCCCGCATGGCAACCGAAGAGCGTGTCGTAGAGGGGATTAGCCATGGTCTTGTCCTTCACTCCGTCGTCTTGGCGGAGGCTGCGGCGAGCGCCGTGACATCGGGCGAGGCCGCGATCTCGCCCGACGCTGCAAATCGTTCGTGGTTCTGCGAAATCTGGCGCAGGTCGTAGAGGTAGTTCACCATCACGCCGCCCGATTGCCGCTGCCCGTTGGGCGAGCGGTCCGCGCCCGCGTGGATCGCGTGGACAGAGGCCCCGTTGCCCAGATGGAACCGCGCCACCGGATCGTAGGGCCCGCCCTTGTCGCGCTTGGCGTTCAGCAGGTAATGCGCGGCGATCTGGCGGCGGGCGTCTTTCGTCTCTGGCATCGCGGTGCCGGTCTCGTCCATCCAGCGGGCGAGGCCCGGAATCGGCGAGAGGGTGACGAAGGTCTTGAGATTGGGCAGCTCCTGCGACAGATCGGCCACCACCTGCTTGATCAGCGAATTGCCAAACGAAATACCCGCGAGCCCCGATTGGCAGTTGGAGATCGAGTAGAACACGGCCGTGTCCGCCGCGTCGGGCGCGATAGCCTCGCGTTCCTCCGACAGCACGTCATGGATTGCACCGGGAATGCCGCGGCTGAGCGCAACCTCGACGAAGATCAGCGGCTCGTCGGGCATCGCGGGGTGGAAAAAGCCGAAACAGCGCCGGTCCTTCGGCGCCAGACGACGGCGCAGGTCGTCCCAGCTGTCAATCGCGTGCACCGCCTCATAGGCGATGATCTTTTCCAGCACATCCGCCGAACTGGTCCAGTTGATCGGGCGCAAGACCAGAAAGCCGCGATTGAACCACGAAGCGAAGAGGTGCTTGAGGTCGAGATCGACCACCGAAAGCGCCGGATTGTCGTCCGCGAGGCGCAAGAGGTCCGCCCGCATCGCCACAAGCCGCGCCGTGGCCCCTGGCACTTGGTTGAGACGGCGGGCCAACTCCTGGCGCGGCGGCTCGGCGGCACTCATGAATGCGCGATAGGTCTTGCGGTCCGGCGCGGCCTCGAACGCATTGAGCGTGTCGCGCACCGCTTCTGGATCGACGCCCATATCCTGCGTCAGAAACTCGAAGAACGCGAGCTTCCCCTCATCCTCGAGGCCCGCGTAACGGTCCAGGATCAGCCGCGCAAGCGCCATCCCCGACACCTCGCCGGAACTGCCCAACAGATCGCGACACAGCGCCTCGATGCTTCGATTTTGCCGGTCAGGCTCGGACGCACCGCGATAGCGGCGCTCGAACACCGTCGACAAGAGGTCAGCAAGAACGCTCATCAGCCCATCCCCATCACTGCATTCGGCAACCATGTGGCCAGTCCCGGAAACAGGCACAAGAGGATGATCGCAAGGATCATGCAACCGACATAAGGCAGCGAGCCGTAGAGGATCGTCTTGAGCTTGATATCGGGGGCGATGCCGTTGATCACATAGAGGTTGAGACCGACGGGAGGCGAAATCAGGCCGATTTCCATGTTGATGGTCAGCACCACCGCGAACCAGATTGGATCAAACCCGGCGATGGTGATGATCGGCAGCAGAATGGGCGCCGCCATCAGGATCACCGCCACAGGCGGCAGGAAGAAGCCCGCGATCAGCAGAAAGACGTTGATCGCGCCCATCAGCACCCAGCGATTGACGTCAAGCGTGCCGATCCATTCGGCGATGGACTGGGTGATGAAGAGCGACGAGAGCATGTAGGAGAACACCCCCGCCGCCGCGATGATGAACAGGATCATCACGCTTTCGCGGGTGCTGTCGCGCAGCACCACCCAGAGCGCGCGGGGATCCCACAGCTTGTAGATCACCATCGCGATCACCAGGCACAGCAGCGCACCGACGGCGGCGGTCTCGGACGGCGTAGCGATGCCGCCATACATTGCGTAGAGCACGCCGAGGATGATCGCGAGAAAGGGCAGGACGCGGGGCAGGATCTCGAATTTCTGCGCCCAGGTATAGGGGGTCACGCGCAACAGGTTCACATCGCCCGAGCGCCACGTCTGGTAGAGCGACCAGGCCATGAAGAGCACCACAAGCAGAAAGCCGGGAATGACCCCCGCAAGAAAGAGCCGGCCAATCGAGGTCTCCGTGGCGATGCCGTAGACGATCATGGTGACCGAGGGCGGGATCAGAATACCGAGCGTGCCGCCCGCCGCGATGGAGCCTGCGGCGACGGAATCGGGGTAGCCGCGCTTGCGCATCTCGGGGATGCCCATCTTGCCGATGGCGGCACAGGTGGCGGGCGAGGAGCCGGACATCGCCGAGAAGAGCGCGCAGGCCCCGAGGTTGGAGATCACGAGGCCGCCGGGCACACGGGTGAGCCACCGCTCCAGCGCCTCGTAAAGGTCGGCGCCCGCCCGCGTCGAGGCGATGGAGGCACCCATGATGATGAACATCGGGATCGACAGAAGCGCGAAATTGTCAAGCTTGCCAAAGAATATCTCGGGCATGAGCTCCAACGAGCGCATCCCGTCAAAAATGATCAGGAACCCGCCCGCGACGATCAACAGACCGACCGCGACCGAAACACCGGAGAACAGCACGACGATGGTCGCGATGGCGACGATGAGGCCAAGCAGAAGCGGATCCATCAGGCGTCCTCCAGTCCGAAAGCGGTGTCGATATCGAGGATGAGGGCCACGAGATCGGCCACCAGTTGCAACAGGAACAGGCCAAAGCCCACCGGGATGGCGAGGTAGGGTATCCACAGCCGCACCGCCCAGACCGTGTCGGAGGTCCATCCGCGCGCCCAGGCGAAATGCCAGAAGTCATAGCCGTACCAGAGCATGCTTCCCACGACGAGGATGGAGAGCGACAGCGTCAGAATCCCCAGCCCCTTGCGCATGCGGCGCGGCAGGGCGAGCGGGATCAGGTCCACGTTCACATGCCCGCGCAATCGCTGGACGTAGGGCAAACCCAGAAGCGTGGCCGCGATCATGAGGTAGATCACCGCCTCGGTCTGCCAGATCGTCGAGCCGTTCATCACGAAACGAATCCAGATCATCTGGCAAGTGATCAGCACTGCCGAGACGATCATGCCGGCCGAAATCCAGCCAGCGAGAGTCGAGATCGCGGCAACGGCACGCAGGAATGGATTGTTACCGGTGCGCGCGACGGCGCCCGAGGTCTGGCCAGACATTTGGCACTCCTGATGGTCGTCGGGGTTTCAGTCCAGGGATGCCGCGCCCGAGCGTGGGGCGCGGCATGGGTGTCACGTCACTCGACGGCGAGCGCCATGTCGAGCAGGTCCTGCCCGTCGGGCACCTGTTCGACAAATGCCTTGTAAGAGGTTTCCTGCGCGATCGCGCGCCAGGCATCGAATTCTTCCTGGGTCATGTGGGCGATCTCGACACCGGCCTTCTCGAATACCTCGACCGAGTTGGCGTCCTGCTTCTTGGCCTCTTCGAGGTAATAGGCTTCGGCCTTTTCAGCCCCGGCCAAGAGCGCGGCCTGCTGGTCTTCGGTCAGACCGTCGAAAGCGGTCTTGTTCATCAGGAGCGGCTGATACATGAACCACAGCGCCACGTCGCCCGCGGGGGTGTAGCAGCTCACCTGCTCGTAGATCCGATAAGAGACGAAGGACGAGGACGAGGTGTTGGCCGCATCCAGAACGCCGGTCTGCATGGCGTTGTAGATTTCCGAGCTTGCCATCGACGCGATCGAGGCCCCTGCCCCCGCCAGCATCTGCTCGAACGCCTTGCCCGCCGCCCGGGTCTGAAGGCCCTGGATGTCTTCTGGCTTGGTGATGCACTTGTCCTTGCCGGCGAACCCGCCCGCAAGATAGCCATGCACTAGAACCATCACGTCATCCTCGGCCATTTTCGCCTCGATCGCCTCCATGAAGGGGCTGTCGGACAGGCGCGCGGCGTGATCGTGATTCTTCACGAGGCCCGGCATCAGGGTGAGGTTGTAGGCGGGTTGCTGACCGCCCGCATAGCTCAGCGGCAGAACCGTCATGTCGAGCTGGCCACGGCTGAGCGGGGTGTATTGCTCGCGCGGCTTGAACAGCGATTTGGAACCGAAAATCCTGATCTCCAGATCGACATCGGCGGCGGCAACCTCGTCGGCAACCATCTGCGCCACCTTGTGACGCACGTCGCTGTTGGACCACTGGTGCGACAGGCGCAGTTCGGTGGCGTTTGCCATTCCCCCCAGAAGCAGCATGCTTGCGGCCATGGCCGCGGTGAATGTGTGTTTCATGTTTTCCTCCCATTACTGCCTTGGGGCCGTCTGACCCGCGAGCATGCGTGCAGTCTTTGGTGGTTTGAATTCAAAGTCAAGATTTTTGTATACAAGAAATTCCATCTTGCGCACAAAGTCTTTGCCGCCTAGACTTTTTTCATGACACAACGCCGGGCCGATATCATTGCGGATGCGCTGGAGGAGCTTGTCTTCACCGGCGGCTTCAACGATGGCGACCGGCTGGACGAGATCCGGCTGGCGCGGCAGTTCGACGTGTCGCGCACGCCAATCCGCGAGGCGTTGCAGCGGCTTGTGGCCTCGGGCCTCGCTGAACAGATACCGCGCCGTGGGGTGTTCATCCGTCAGCCCGGCCCGGTCGAGCTGATGGAGATGTTCGAGACCATGGCCGAGATCGAGGGGGTCTGCGGCCGGCTGGCGGCGCAGCGTATTTCCGAAACCGCCTTGCAGGATCTGGACGCCGCCAACGCCCGCTGCACGGCCGCGGTGGAGGCGGGCGATACGGATGGCTATTACCGCGAGAACGAGCAGTTCCACCACGTGGTCTATCATCAGGCGGGCAACGGGTTTCTGGAGCAGGAGGCGCTACGCCTGCACCGGCGACTGAAGCCGTTTCGCCGGTTGCAACTGCGGTTGCGCGGGCGGATGCAGCAATCCATGGCCGAGCATAAGGCAATCGTCGCCGCCCTGCGCGCGGGCGAGGCGGAGCGTGCTGCAGAGGCGCTGCGCGGCCATGTCGCCATTCAGGGCGAGAAGTTCCACCTTTTGATGTCGAGCCTGCGCGACGCGGCGGAATGACCCCCGAGGCACGCTCGCAATAGCGGGATCGGGATGGATTCCGGCGCGGTTCGCAAGATCGGGCACTCTCAGCCGCCCTTCGCCGCGCGACGCCAAGGCCCAACCTCGACATCTGCCAAAGCGACACTATTTCTTTCTGAACGTCACAACAGGAGGACCAAATCATGAAATATCTCGCCCTTATCGCTTCCCTCAGCTTCGCGGTGCCGGCCATCGCCGGGCAGTGCCCGATGGATATGTCCAAGATCGACGCAGCCATGGAAGAGGCCAGCCTCTCCGACGCCGAGATGACCAAGGTCAAGGAATTGCGTGCCCTCGGCGAGGAACAGCACGAGGCGGGCGACCACGCGGCCTCGGTCGCCACGCTTGCCGAGGCCAAGGACATGCTAGGTATCGAGTGATCCGGCCAGTCCCGGCCACGGGCGGCATCGCGACCCGTCGCCGATGCCGCCCCGCCAAGCCCGGACCACCGCAGGGTGGTTGCCAACCCACCGTCCCCCACACCTGTCGCAACGGCGGGTTGCCGCCTGCCCTACGGCGCGCCCCTTGAAACATCCCCTCTCGCGTTCCCACCTCGAAGGCGACAGCGAAAGGAGGACCATCATGGACCGTCTGAGCTTCTATCTCACCCTTGCCACCGGGCCCATGACGGTGGGCGCGCTCGTCATCACCGTTCTGACCCTTGGCTACTACTCGTGGCCCGCCATCGGCGGGGCAGCCGCCGTGGGCGCGCTTGCCGCGTGGCCGCTGGCCTACGTGATCTCCCGGCGCATCAAGCGGCGGGATCCGAATTTCGATCACACGCGCGCGGGCGGCCTCGTTCCCAGGCCATCGCAACCGGAAGTGTGACTCAAGCGGGTGGCCCGGCCCGCTTCACTCCACCGCCTGTTCCACCGCGCGCCCGGCATTCTGCAAGTCGCGCCCGGCGCCCTGCACCGTCTCACACGCCGTCAGCGCCATACAGGCGAGCAGCCCGATCATCGTCCGTTTCATGTCGCGTTCTCCTGTTTCATCCCCTCATCCATATAGCGCAGGCCGACTGCCCGCAAACTCCATCGCAGAGATGCCAAAAAGGCCGCCGGGTTTCCCCGACGGCCCGCGCTCATCACGCTTTCACCTTCAGAAAAAGCCGAGCTTGTTGGGGTTGTAGCTGACCAGCATGTTCTTGGTCTGCTGATAGTGGTCAAGCATCATCTTGTGGTTCTCGCGGCCGACGCCTGACTGCTTGTAGCCACCAAAGGCCGCATGCGCCGGATAGGCGTGATAGTTGTTGACCCAGACACGCCCTGCCTCGATCGCGCGGCCAAAGCGATAGGCGCGGCTGCCGTCGCGCGTCCAGACACCGGCCCCGAGGCCGTACATCGTGTCATTGGCGATGGCCAATGCCTCGGCCTCGTCCTTGAAGGTCGTGACCGACACGACGGGGCCGAAGATTTCCTCTTGGAACACCCGCATCTTGTTGTGGCCTTTCAGAATCGTGGGCTGCACGTAATAGCCCCCCGCCAGGTCGCCATCCATCGGCGCAGCATCGCCGCCGACCAGCACCTCGGCCCCTTCTTCGACGCCGATGGTGAGATAGGACATGATCTTGTCCTGCTGCTCGGCACTGGCCTGCGCGCCTACCATCGTCTCGGGATCACGCGGATCGCCCTGCTTGATCGCCTTCACCCGGGCGATACAGCGGGCGATGAATTCCTCGTAGATGTCCTCCTGGATCAGCGCGCGGCTGGGGCAGGTGCAGACCTCGCCCTGGTTAAAAGCGAAGAGGACGAAACCTTCGACGGCCTTGTCGAGGAAGGCATCATCTTCTGCCATCACGTCGGAAAAGAAGATGTTGGGCGACTTGCCCCCCAGTTCCAGCGTGACAGGGATCAGGTTCTCGGTCGCGGCCTGCATGATCTTGCGCCCGGTCTCGGTCGAGCCGGTAAAGGCGATCTTGGCGATACGCGGCGATTTCGCCAAGGGTGCGCCAACCTCGGCGCCCATGCCGTTGACGATGTTCAGCACGCCGGGCGGCAGCAGATCGACGATCAGCTCTGCCAGCACCATGATCGCGGCGGGGGTCTGTTCCGCCGGTTTCAGCACGATGCAATTGCCCGCCGCCAGCGCCGGGGCCAGCTTCCACGCCGCCATCAGGATCGAGAAATTCCACGGGATGATCTGCCCCACGACGCCCAGCGGCTCATGGAAATGATAGGCGACCGTGTCATGGTCGATCTCGGACATGGTGCCTTCCTGCCCGCGCAGCACGCCCGCGAAGTAACGGAAATGGTCGACCGCCAGCGGAATATCGGCGGCCATCGTCTCGCGAATGGGCTTGCCGTTGTCCCATGTCTCGGCCTGCGCGAGGATTTCCAGATTGGTCTCCATCGCATCGGCGATCTTGAGCAGGATGTTGGAGCGCTCGGCGGCCGAGGTCCGCCCCCAACCCTCCTTCGCGGCATGGGCGGCATCGAGCGCCAGTTCCACATCCGCCGCGTCCGAGCGCGCCACCTCGCACACGACCGCGCCGGTGATTGGCGTGATGTTCTCGAAATAGCGCCCGTTCACGGGCGGCACGAACGCGCCACCGATGAAATTGTCATAATGGGCTTTGAAGGGCGCGCCGGGGCGGCCTTCGACCTGTGTCATCTCGTTCATTCGGGTTTCCTCCGGTTGCTCCCGGTCCTCCGCCGGGAATGAGGATACCCTGCGCGCCACCGCGCACCCCGTCACCCCGTGCACCGGGGACGGGCATGGCAACCTGTCTCAATCCTGAGACAGATCGCCCGTGCTTTCGTAGAGACCCAGCCGATTCATCCGCCGGTAGAGCGTCGCCCGCCCGACTCCCAGCGCCCGAGCCGCCTCCGAGACATTGCCACCCGCTCGCGCCAGCGCCCGAATCACCGCCGCGCGTTCGGCCTTCTCAAAGCCGCGCGGGCCGTCCTCGCGACCGAAAAGATCGCTTGCGGGCACCGGGCGGATCACCGCTTCATTGCCTAGGTTGAACGCCTTGCGCGCCGCCCGCGTGGCCCCGACCACGATATCGTCGCTATCCACCGCCAGCAGCATCGCCGCCTCGCTCTCGTCGTGATCGGCATAGATGATGCGCGCACGCGGATAGGCGGCGCGAAAATTATCGGCCTCGATCTGCCGCGCGGTCTGCGCCACCATCGCGCCAATCAGCCGGTTGAACGCCTCGGTCTGATCCGACCGCGCCGAAGACACGTCGAGCGCCGCCATGATCCGCCCGTTGGCCCCGTAGATCGGCGCATCCATGCAGCTCATCGCCGTGTTACGCGCCAGGAAGTGCTCGTCGCGATGGATGATGACCCGCCGATCCTCGGCGATGCAGGTGCCGATCCCGTTGGTGCCCTCGGCGGCCTCGGACCAGTCGGCCCCCTGCCATAGCCCCCAGTCCTCGAATATCGGCGCATCGCCCTCGGCACAGCGCTGATCCAGCACCACGCCCTCGGCATCGGTCAACAGCACGGCACAGCCCGAATGGCCCAGCAGACCGAACAGCTGATCCAGTTTCGGCGCGGCCACCTGAAGGAACTGCTCCAGCCCCACCTGCCGCTGCCGCAACTCGGCCTCCTCCACCCGCTCGGGCACGCGCCGCTCCGCGGGGTCCAGCCCATGCTTGAGCATCGACCGCCGCCAGGACGCCACCACCCGCGATCGTGCCGGAGCAGAGGTCGAGTGCAACTGTTCAAGCACCCGATCCACATGGTTGCGTTTGTCGGTGATGGCGCGTCTCCCGCGGCTGGCTGTCGGGTGAAGATACCCCACAGGGGCCGCTTGTGTAAATCCAGACCATCGTGACCCAGATCAAGGTGCCCGCCCGAAGCACCCGCTAATCTCTGCCGCAACGATCATCAAACCGGAGGGCCCCATGCTGCGCCTTGGATTCATCCTGCATCTCTTCATCGGCTCCACCCTCGCGGGCTCTGCCGTGATCGCCGCGCTCGTCCTTGGCCGCGACACGCTCACGCCAATCCTGATCGCCGCCGCGCTCGGCTTCGTTGCGGCTTTTCCGGTGACTTGGATGGTGACCAAGAAGCTCTACGAAAACGCCTGACCGACGCGCTCAGCTATCGAGCCACGCGCGCACCGCCGCCTCGAACTCGCGCGGTTTCTCGGCATGGAGCCAATGCCCCGCCCCGGGAATTTTCGCGAAGCGCGCGGCGGGAAACAGCGCCTTGATCCGGTCGCGGTGCTCAGGGCGGACATAGTCCGACTCCGCCCCGGACAGGAACAGCGTGCGGCCCTCGTAGATACCCGACACCTCGGGAAAGCCGAGGATTTTCGGCATTTCCCGCTCCAGCGTGTTGAGATTGAGCAACCAGCGCTTTGCCTTCACGTCAAGCGATTGCAGGAAGAACGGGACCAGGTCGGGGTTGTCCACCCGCTCCAGCAGTTGCGCGCCCGCGTCCGGGCGCCGCTCAACCCGGTCCAGGTCCACCGCCTTCATCGCCTCGACATACTGGACCTGACTGTGCCCATAGGCCACCGGCGCGATATCCGCCACCACGAGCCTGTTGACCAGATCGGGATGGCTCAGCGCCAGCACCATCGCCGTCTTGCCGCCCATCGAATGGCCCAGCACGTCCCACGCGCCGCCGAGATTCCCGATCACCTCGGCCAGATCCTCCGCCATCTCCGGGTAGCCATGCGTGTCGAACCACGGGCTGCCGCCGTGATTGCGCATGTCCACCGCCACCACGCGGCGCGTATCCGACAGCCGCTTGGCGATTACGCCCCAGTTGCGCGCCGACCCGTAGAGCCCGTGCGCGATCAACACTCCCGGCTTGTCAGAGGCGGTGCCATGCTCGATCATGTTCAACATGGGGGCCTGCATATCGTCGCACCGCGCCGATGACCAGCCCTCGGGACCGGGCCCGCACCCGGCGCGAGACCAGCACGGGGGAGGCCAGCCCGCCGATGATCGACACGAAGCAATTCGACGGCCGGATCACGGTGTTGCAAGCCGCGCTCAGGGAAAGGCTGGGGCTGCGCGGCCACTCGCTGGAACGGCAGGTCCGCCGCGCCGGACGGCTGTTGCCGCGCCGCCAGCGCCGCGCCGCCGCTACGCTTCTGGGCGCGCAGGACTGGATGAGCCACCCCCGCCTTGCCCGCCTGCTCGACCACCGCGCCGTGGACGCGGCATTCGCCGACATGCACCGCCATCTCGACCGGATCGACCCGCGAGAGCGGCGCAACACGGCGATCCTGCGGCTCTTGGGCGGGATCGTGCTCAACCTGATGATCTTCGGCGTGCTGCTCTACCTGTTGTGGCGCTACGTCCACGCCGCCTAGCGCATGTTGTTCAAAAGTGGGAACCGGTTTTGAGCCCCTTGAACATGCGAAATCAACGAGTTGGAGCGTGTCGCATGAATGCGAATGAACGCGACACGCTCTAGCGATGATGCGGGTGGTGCCGCCAGCGGCGCACGTTTTCTTCCAGCCGGTCGGCATAGGCGGCGCGCTCGGCGTCGCTCATCGCGGCCAGATGCGCCACCAGCGCCGCGTGCCCGGCCTCGAACCGGTCCGCCACCTGCGCGCGCTGCGCGTCGAGCCGCGCCGTCACCCGCGCCGGGTCGAAAGGCTGCGCGCGCAAGTCGGCCAGCAGCGCCTCGAAGCTCTCGCGCAACGCTGCCCGGCGCGCCTCTTGCGCGCCGGGCTCCCCGTGCAGCCGCGCCACGATGGCCACGCGCCCTTCGGCATCGAGGGCATGGGTGAGCGGCCCGCCCAGTTGCGCCAGCCGCGCGGAATGCGGCCCGTGATCCGGGTGCGGCCCGATCCCGTGGCGCAACACCCAGCCGCCGATCACGCCCGCGACCAGCAGATTGAGTGCCAGCGACGCGATGAGGATGATGCGCCAACCGCGCCCCTGCCCGCCCGTCTCCTCAGACATCAGAACCCCCCTCCCGTCTCCAGCGCCAGGTCGGGCGCGATATCGACCACGTAATCGCCCGCAGTCGGTTCCAGACCCGGCAGCACCTCGGGCAGGGCGAGCCCGATCCAGACCCCGGCAAGCCCCGCCGCTGCCAGCCCGGTCATCGCCGGCCAGCCGCCCAGCCCCTGCCGGATGCGCGCCCACAGACCGGCGCGCGGCGCGACCGGCCGCGTTGCCGCCGCGTACCGGACCTGCGCGGCCTCGGCATCCTCCAGCACCCGTGCCATCAGGTCGGTGGACGGCGTGGGCGCCTGCCTGCGCGCGGCGTCAAAGAACGGCGCGAGCGCCGCCTCCTGCCAGTTGTCTTCGTCACTCGTCGACATATCCCAGCTCCTCCTTGCGCGCGGCCAGCGCCCGCGTCAGCGCGCGCCGTCCGCGCGTGGTCAGGCTCTCGACCGCCTCGACCGTAGTCTCCATGATCTCGGCGATCTCGGGGTTGGCGCAGCCCTCGATATGGCGCAGCACCACCGCCTGCCGCTGCCGCGCGGGCAGTTGCGCCAGCGCCGCCTGCAACGCCTCGGCGCGGGCGCGGTCCTGCATCCGCGCGGGCGCGTCGCGGGCCGGGTCGCGCGGCTCGGGCACGGCATCGAGCGCCACCGTACCGCCCCGCGCCCGGCGCTGCCGGTCGATGCACAGGTTGGCGACCACGCGATAGAGCCAGGTCGTGAGCCGCGCCTCGCCCGCGCGCCAGTTCGCAGCCTGCCGCCATAGCCGCAGCATCGCCTCCTGCGCCACTTCCTCGGCCTCGGCCCGGCTGCCCAGAAGCCGCCCGGCATGGGCCAACACCCGCGGAGTGAGCCGCAGCGTAAGCACCCGCGCCGCAGCCCGGTCGCCGCGCGCGAAGGCGTCGAGCAGGTCCTCGTCGGACAGGTCGCTGCTGGCGTCGAGGGGCATGGTCATCACGCGAAGCTAGCGCCGCGCCCACCGCGTCACAAGCGGCGGGCGCGGACGGACTCAGTTGCCGTAGTAGTAATGGTGGTGGATGATGACGCCACCCTGCCCCATGCCGTTCCCGTCCTTGCCGTGGTGCCGCGCGCCGTGATGACCCATGCCCGCGCCACCTCCGTGGCGGTCGCCGTGGCGCTCGCCGTGATGTCGCCCGTAGCGCTGTCCGCCCTCCGGTCCATGATACATCTCGCGCATGTTCGCGAATTCCTCACGCGAAATGGCTCCGTCACCATCGGCATCGATCCGCCCGAACATGCGCCCGGCGGGACCCGCTTGCAGCTCGTCCAGCGTCAGCATCCCGTCGCCGTCACCGTCATGCCGGGCGATCATCCGATCTGCACGCGCACCGATTCGCTCGGCGGCCTGTTCGGTCATGCGCGCCACCATCTCGTCGCGGCTGACCTTGCCGTCGTCATCTGCATCCGCCTCGCCGAAGCGCTCGGCCATGTTCATTGGCCCGTCGCCCTGCATGCCCATGCCCATGCCCATACCTTGGCCCATGCCCATGCCCATACCTTGGCCCATACCTTGGCCCATGCCGCCCTGCTGTTGCGCCTCGGCCGTCGCGTTCAGCCCGCCGCCCAGAGCGATGACGAGCGCGAGCCCCGCCAGACGTCCCATATGTCGCATGATGATCTCTCCTCGTGTGATCGGTGTTGCGGTGCCACCTCTTTTCCGGGCACCCATAGCCTGATACGGCTTAAGCAGGCCGTTCCGGCGCGCCCTGGGCGATTTTTTTCGCCGACGGTCCGCGCGGGCACGCGACATGGCGCCGCAAGGACAGGCTGTCGCCTTCAAATCCGGCGCGCGTCGCGCCATGTTCGCGCCACCAGCCGCGAGAGGACACAATGCGCGACACCACCGCCACCGAGATCACCAGCACCGAACGCGACGCCCGCCGCGCGATGTGGCGCGGCTTCCGCGGCAAGTGCCCCAATTGCGGCAGCGGCCCGCTCCTGCGCAGCTATCTCAAGGTGCGCGACCATTGCCCGGTCTGCCGCGAGGATCTCAGCCACCAGCGCGCAGATGACGGACCGGCCTACCTGACCATCCTGATCGTCGGCCACCTGATGGCACCCCTCCTGATGTTCGTGTTCGAGACGTGGCGGCCCGAGCCGCTCGTGCTGTTCACCACATTCGCTGTTGGCACCATCGCGCTGTCGCTATACCTTCTGCCGCGCCTCAAGGGGGCCATGGTCGGCCTGCAATGGGCCAAGAGATTGCACGGATTCGGGGGCGAGGACTGACGCCCCGCCGCGCGGAAAGAGGGGCGAATGCCTGACACGCAGACAGACGCAGCGTCGGTGCCGGTGCGCGACGCCGCCACGGTGATCGTGCTGCGCGAGCACGCAGGCGCGCCGCATGTGCTCATGGGGCAGCGCGGCGCCGCTGCGGCCTTCATGCCCAACAAGGTGGTGTTTCCCGGCGGCGCGGTCGATGAGGCCGACGCCACTGTTCCCCTCGCGCGCCCGCTGCCGCCGCTCTGCGCCGAACGGCTGCGCGAAGATTGCGACCGCGACCTCGGCCAAGCGCTCGCCGCCGCCGCAATCCGCGAGTTGTGGGAAGAAACCGGCCTCGCCCTCGGCACGCCCGGCGCGTGGCCCGGCGCGGCACCGCCCGACTGGACAGGTTTTGCCGCGCGCGGGCTTGTGCCGCGCGCCGACGCGCTGCAATTCGTGTTCCGCGCGATCACCCCGCCGGGCCGCCCGCGCCGCTTCGATGCGCGGTTCTTCCTCGTCCATGCCGAGGCCATCGCCGGGGACCCCGACGACTTCTCGGCCGCTTGCGAGGAGTTGAGCCACTTGCAATGGGTGCCTTTGGCCGAGGCACGCCGCCACGACCTGCCCTTCATCACCGAAGTCGTACTCGCAGAGGTGAGCGCGCGCGCCCATGACCGCACGCCGCCCGCCTCGGTGCCGTTCTTCCGCAATGACGACGAGGAGAGCCTGTTCCTGCGGCTCAAGGGGATGCCGTCGGCCTGAGCCGGGGCCGCGCTACGTCGTCTCGTCCCGCAGCGCGCGCAGGTGATCCGGCAACGCGCGCGCGGTGACCGCGGCCTCGCGCAACAGCCCGTCGAAATGCCGGGTCATGGCCTGTACCCGCTCGGTATCGCGAAACACCAGGTAATTGCGTCCAAGGTAGAGCACCGCCAGCAACGGGCCGAAGATCGTGACCGGCGCGGAATAGAGCCGGCGGGCGTCGAACAGGTAAAACCGCAGGCCGGGATAGAGCTGTGATGTGACCGCGATGAAATGGTCGAGCTGCGCGCGCCGGACATCGTCGGGCAGATCGCGGTAATAGCCCTCGCCGCGTGCGAAACTCTCGACCTCGTAGAGCGGCAGCGCGATCTCGTAGTCCGAGCGCGCGGCGCGCATCCACGTCATGCGGTCCTCCGACGCACCGATCGCCTGGTCGGTGGAGCGCCCCAGATGCGGCGCGTATTCCCATTCCAGCATCTCGCGGGTCTTGAGCATGTCGGGCAGACCGGCAGGCACGTGGCGGATCTTGTAGCCCGCTGCCTCCTTGTGCCACTGGAAAATCTGCTCGTCGACCAGCGCGCGCGGCGCCTCGGTCAGCGACAGCGTGTTGGCCAGCATGTCGGCGGCGGTCTCTGGCCGGTCGGTAAGTCCCAGAAGCCAATCGGCCGACACCCCGAGCGCGCCCGCACATTCGCCCACCACCTGCGCATTGGGCAGGCGCGCGCCCACCCCCTTGAGCAGTTGCGACACCGTGGAACGATCCACCCCGATGGCGCGGGCGAGCGCGCTTTGATTGGTGTCGCGCAGGCGCATCGCCTCGGCCAGGCGGCTACGGAACAGGGTGGCGCGTAAACGTTTGTCGATTTTTTCAGTCATTTGGTGATTAAAATCACATTTGCGTAGAAATGTTAACCGTTTCCGAAATAGCCGATCAATCAAATCGCAAGCATTCTACAGGCATCGTCCAACCAAATCGGAGGTGTCATGGAGACGCGATTGCGTAGCATCGTGAAGGCGGTGATCTGGAACCTGCTCGGGCTCTCGGTCATGGCGACGGTCGGGTTGCTCGTCACCGGCTCGCTCACGGCGGGCGGGCTGATGGCGGCGATCAACACCGCGATCGGCTTTGCCACCTACGTGATCTACGAGCGCGTCTGGTCCCGCATCCACTGGGGTCGCAGCCATGGATAAGCTGCGTATGCCCGCCGTGGAATGGCCAACGCTGGCGCTGCTGATCGCCTGCTACGGCGCCTGGATCATCGGCACCACATGGGCGGCGGCGCTGTGGCTGCCGCTGGGGGTTGCCGTCACCGGGGTGGCTATCGCGCTGCATTCCTCGCTGTGCCACGAGGCGCTGCACGGCCACCCGTTCCGTCAGCGCCTGTGGAACGAGGCGGTGGTCTTTCCCTGCCTGTGCCTGGTCATCCCTTATGGCCGGTTCCGCGACACCCACCTCGCGCACCACCGAGAAGAGCACCTAACCGACCCCTATGACGACCCCGAATCGAACTATCTCGATCCGGGCGTGTGGGGCCGCCTGCCGCGCTGGGGGCGCGTGGTGCTGCGGGCCAACAACACGCTGGCGGGGCGGCTGATTCTCGGGCCACTCATCGCGCAGGTGGCCTTCCTGCGCGCCGATTGGCAGGCCATCCGCGCAGGCGACCGGTCAGTGCTGCGCTCATGGGTCTGGCATGTGCCGCAGGTGGCGGTGGTGCTGGCATGGGTGTGGTATGCGCCGATGCCGCTCTGGGCCTACCTCGCAGCAGTGTGGATCGGCATCGCGCTCCTGAAGATCCGCACCTTCCTCGAGCACCGCGCACACGAGCGCGCGAGCGGGCGCACCGTGATCGTCGAGGATCGGGGACCGCTGGCGCTCTTGTTTCTCAACAACAACCTGCACGCGGTGCACCACATGCACCCCGAGGTGCCGTGGTACCGGCTGCCCGCGCTCTACGCCGCGCGGCGCGAGCATTACCAGCGGCGCAACAGCGGCTATGTCTACCGCTCCTATGGCGCGATCTTCCGCGACTACCTGTGGCGGGCCAAGGACCCGGTGCCGCATCCGCTCTGGCCGTGGCGCCGGGGGTGAGGTGAGGGGCAAAGTTTGGCCTTGAACTGCCACTCGCCTCCTGCCCCCGCGCGGAATCAAGGCGTGCTTGCACGCCGCCGCGCGAGCGCCCGACCGCCCCCGGGGCGGGCGCTTTTGCAACGTTACAAGTAGCTATAGCGTAAGAAATATTTTGCACCATAAACCGCGCAGCACATACGTTGGTGCGCCCTCCCGCGGTCGGGCACCCGCGCGGCTCATCGCAAGGTGCCGAAGATCCCCTCCAGGCCAACTCCCGACACTCCCACCCTGCAACGGTGCTGGCCTCTCTCTGCAATCCGTTGCATGACAGGCCATGGACGCCTGGATCCTTCTCTCCATCGCCGCGGCGGCATTTCAGACGCTGCGTTTCGTGCTGCAAAAGCGGCTGAGCATGGGCACGCTCAGCGCGGGCGGCGCGACGCTCGCGCGGTTCCTCTATTCCGCGCCGTTCGTGGTGGTGCTTGCAGGTGGCTACCTCGTCGCCACTAGCGCCGCATGGCCCGGCATGACACCTGCCTTCTTGGCCTACGCGGTGGCGGGCGGGCTGTCGCAGATCCTCGCCACCTGGGCCGTGATCGCCCTTTTTGCCGAGCGCAATTTCGCCGTCGGCATCACCTTCAAGAAGACCGAGGTGGTCCAGACCGCGCTGGTGGGTCTTGTGGTGCTGGGCGACCGGGTCGGGCTGGCCGGCTTCGGCGCGATCCTACTGGGGCTCGCGGGCGTACTGCTCCTGTCCCAGACACCCGGAACGGCCGAGCGCTGGTGGCGGCGGCTGGGCACGCGCGCGGCGCTTCTGGGCCTCGGCTCGGGGGCGCTCTTTGCGGTCTCGGCCGTGGGCTATCGCGGTGCGACGCTTGAAATCGCGAGCGCCGATCCGCTGATGCGCGCGGGCATCACGCTTGCCGCGGTGACGCTTATGCAGACGGCGGCGCTGGCGCTCTGGCTGGCATGGCGCGAGCCGGGGCAGTTGGGGCGCGTCGTCGCGGCGCGGCGGGTGGCGGTGTGGATCGGGCTGTCGGGCATGGCCGGCAGCCTCTGCTGGTTCACCGCCTTCACGCTGCAAAGCGCGGCAATGGTGTTTGCCGTGGGGCAGGTCGAGGTGATCTTCTCGCTGCTGGCCTCGGCCCTGATCTTCGGCGAGCGGCTCACCCGGCGCGAGGGGCTTGGCATCGCGCTGGTCACGGTCTCGGTGATCGCGGTGGCGGCGCTGCGGTGACGGCCCGACACGCGCACCCGTCAGGCCACACGGTCAGGCCGCGCCTCTACTCCCGCTGCATCCGCACCGGGATTTCCCGCGCCAGCCGGATCAGGTGCGCCATGTAGGGCTTGTCGCCGTCCACCTCGCGGATCGCGGCATAGAGCCGCTTGGTCTTGCCCTCCGCCGTCAGCGGGCGTGTGACGTAATCCGTACTCGTCTTTACCTCGCGCACCACCCAGTCGGGCAGCACCGCCACCCCGCGATTGGACGCCACCAACAGCAGGATCACCGCCGTCAGCTCCACCTGCCTTATGCTGCGCGGCTCCACCCGCGCGGGCGTCAGCAACTCGGTGAACACGTCGAGCCGCGAGCGATCCACCGGGTAGGTGATGAGCACCTCGTCCTGAAAATCGGCCGCCTCCACATACGCCTTCTTCGCCAGCGGGTGCTGCGATGAGGCGACAAAGACCGGCTCGTAGTCGAACAGCGGCTTGAACGTGATCCCCGGCAGGTCCTCGGGGTCCGACGACACCACGAGATCGACCTCCTCCTTTTGCAGCGCGGGCAACGCGTCAAACGCGAGCCCGGGCCGGATATCGACGTCCACCTCGCCCCAACTCTTGCGAAACCGCTCCAGCACCGGAAACAGCCACTCGAAACAGGCGTGGCACTCGATGGCGATGTGCATCCGCCCCGCGCTGCCCTCGCGCAGCCCCTCGAACTCGTGCTCCAGCGCCTCGATCTCGGGCAGGATCTTCTCGGCCAGTCGCAGCAGGCGCTGCCCCGCCGCCGACAGCCGCAAGGGCTTGGACCGGCGCACGAAAAGCTCCACCCCGGCCTGGTCCTCCAGCCCCTTGATCTGGTGGCTGAGCGCCGATTGCGTGATGTGCAGCATCTCCGCCGCCCGCGCCAATCCCCCCGCATGGTGAATCGCGCGGATCGTGCGGAGATGGCGAAACTCGATATGCATTATTAGCGCACCTCATTCAAACCATGAAATTAATGAGGTTGTCTCACAATGCCCCGCCTGCAACAAGGGCCGGGACAGTTCTTCGCATGACAGGATAAACCCGATGACAACGCCGCGCATCTCCTTCGAGTTCTTCCCGCCCAAGACGCTCGAGGCCTCGTTCCGCCTGTGGGACACGATCCATACCCTCGCGCCGCTTGGTCCCCGCTTCGTCTCGGTCACCTACGGCGCGGGCGGCACCACGCGCGAGCTGACGCGCGAGGCCGTGGGCGCGCTGCACAACGCCACCGGCCTCAACGTCGCCGCGCACCTCACCTGCGTCGATGCGAGCCGCGCCGAGACGCTGGCCATCGCCGATCAGTTCGCGCGCGGAGGCGTGTCCGAAATCGTCGCCCTGCGCGGCGACCCGCCCAAGGGCTCGAATGGCTTTGCCCCCCACCCCGATGGGTTTGCCGATAGCTGCGAGCTGATCTCGGCGCTGGCCGACACGGGCAAATTCACCATCCGCGTCGGTGCCTACCCCGAAAAACACCCCGAGGCCGCCGACCAAAAGGCCGATATCGACTGGCTCAAGCGCAAGATCGACGCCGGCGCCACCGAGGCGATCACGCAATTCTTCTTCGAGGCAGAGACCTTCCTGCGCTTCCGCGACGCCTGCGCGGCGGCAGGGATCGACGCGCCGATCATCCCCGGCGTCCTGCCGGTCGAGAACTGGACCGGCGCGCGCAAGTTCGCCGTCTCCTGTGGCACGCAGATCCCGGCGTGGCTCGACGACGCCTTTGCCAAGGCGATCCGCGATGACCGCCACGACCTGCTGGCCACGGCCATCGCCACCGAGCTGTGCAGCGACCTGATCGAGGAAGGCGTGGAAGACCTGCATTTCTACACGCTCAACCGCCCCGATCTGACCCGCGATGTGTGCCACGCACTCGGCGTCACCCCGCGGGTGGAGCTGCGCGACGTGGCCTGACCGGCCCCCCGGTCGGTCGCGTGCACGCAGACCTGTGACGCGCGATCCGCCCCGGCCCCCGGTCGGGGCGGATCGCGCGGCGCTTGCCTTGGCGGGGGCCGCACCCTACCAATGCCGGACCAGACCGGAGTCCGCCATGCCACGCATTCCCGCCACCTCCCCCGCTGACCTGCCCGACCGCGCGGCGATCCTCGCACGGACGGGCCTCGCCTTCGTCGAGGACATGATCGCAGGACGCCTGCCGCCACCGCCCATCGGCGTCGCCCTGGGCTTTGCACCCACCGAAGCCGCGCGCGGTCGCGCGGTCTTCGAGGGGGCGGCGCGGTTCGATGCGATGAACCCGATGGGCGGGGTGCATGGCGGTTGGTACGGGGCCATCCTCGACAGTTGCATGGGATGCGCGGTGATGACCGACCTCGCACAGGGCGAGATGTACACCACGCTGGATTTCTCGGTGAACATTACCCGCGCGCTGCCGCTCGGCATCCCTGTGCGCGCCGTGGGCGAGGTGCAGCACCGCGGCCGCAGCACCGCCGTGGCGCGCGGAGAATTACGCGGACGCGACGACGACCGGCTCTACGCCACCGGCACCACCACCTGCCTCGTCATGCGGCCCGAAGAGGGGTAGGATATCGGTGCGTCGGAGGCACACGATTGGCCTGGAGCGGACGTTCGATACCCGGCCCCGGCGCGGAATCAAGGCCGAAGGCCGCCGCGCCATCGCATGTCCGCCCCCCGGACAGGCGATTTGGCTAAGCTAGCGCGCCGATTAAATGTTTTTCGGGAAAGCATAAATAAAGTGCCCTGAAAAACCCTTGGATCGCCTGCCCGCGGACATGCTGCTGGCGCGGCTCACTGCAACGCCCCTTCCATGCCAAACCTCACCCCAGCCCCCCTCGCGCTCACACCCCGCCACGCTCCTTGAGCAGCCCCGTCAGGCGCGGGCCACGCCAGCCGGTGCGCACCCGGCCGCCCACGCTCTCGTGGATGCGCTCGGACGGGTCGCGCCCGACGATGCGCGGCCCGCGAAACAGCAGCGCCTTGCTCCAGCCCACCCATGTACCGACCGAGGGCGCCGCCACCTCCTGCGGGAACCGCGCGCGCCAGTCCTCGGGCAGGCGCAGCCCACAGCCCTCCATCCGCTCCAGCATCCACACCAGCGGAATGTTCGACAGCGGCCGCGCCGCGAGAAAGCCGCAGAGCTGGCCGCCCACGTCCGAATGGCAGCCACGGAACCAGACCTGCTCCACGTGGCCGCCGAAGCCGGGCGGGCACTCCCACAACACCGGCGTATAGGCGCGCCGCGTCTCGTCAAGCGCCAGCGCGTGATAGCCGTGCCGCGTGGTATGGCCGAGATGATGGTTGTGAAAACTGTGCCGGTCGGCGCGGAAATACCGCAAGAGCGGCACACGCAGCCCCAGCGCCTTCACCGTGTCCCACACGCCGATCATCTCCACATGGGTGTCGGGCAGGCAATGGACGCGCGCGAAATCGAGCGCGGCGGGATTGTCGGGGGCGCATTCGTAATGCCGCCACGCGGCGCGCACGTTGCGCTCGGTCGCCATTTCCGATCGCAACAGGCCGATCCGGTCGATCACACCGGCCAGCGAGCGCACGGCGTAGGCCCCGCGCGAATACCCCATCAGGAAAATCCGGTCGCCGGGGCGGTATCGGCTCGACAGGTAGCCATAGGCGCGCCGGATCTGCCGGTTGATGCCGCGCCCGAGGATAATGTCGCCGGTGGCGCGCCAGTCGCGCCATTGGATGCCCGCCTCGTAGAACAGCGACATCTGCGGCCCCGCCACCTCGCGCAACAGCTTGTAGGTCAGCCCCGCGTTCGTCTCGCAGCCCGTGGCCAGCGTGGACATGGTGCCGTCCAGAATCAGCACGTGATCGACCGGCCCGCGCCGCGGCCCGGCGGCGGTGTGCCCCTCGGTCGGGCCGGGGCGCAGCCAGTCATAGATCGCCCGTGTCCAGTTGCGCCAGGCCATTGCTTAGCCGGTCTCCGTGCCGCGCGGGGTCCATCCCCGCGCCCCCTCAATATAGGCGAACCATGCTGAAAAAATCCTGAATTCCCGTCAAATTGATCGTGATCGCGCCATCACAGCCGCGCCACCGTCACAACGTCGCGCAGACCATAGCCATTGAACGGCGTGCTGAGCGCCCTCGTATACGCCCCCATCCCGTCGATCAGCAGGTGGTCGCCCTCTTCCATATCGCCCGGCAGCGGCAGCGGATCGGGCAGCCGGTCGATGCTGTCGCAGGTCGGGCCGAACACGACCCGCTCGACCGGTGCGCCGCGCCGTTCGCTGCCACCGGGCGCGATCACCCGGATGCGGTCGGGCGCGCCGATATCGCGAATCTCCGTCAGCCCGCCATAGACCCCGTCGTTGAGAAACACCGCGCCGCCCGTGCGCAGCGTCTTGACACGCAGGCCCAGCGTGACCGCCTCGGCCACCATCGCGCGCCCCGGCTCGCAGACCAGCGCGGGCGGACACGCAGGGAAATGCCGCGCCACCTCCGCCCCGATATGGTCGAAGATCGCCGACAGGTCCGGCGCCGCGCCGGTGCGGTGCGAGGCAAACCCGCCGCCAACGTTGAGCCGCGCCAGCCGCACGCCCGCCATCTCCGCCACCTCTGCCGCGGCACGGATATAGGCCCCCCATGCCGCCGGGTCGGCACACTGCGTACCGGGATGAAAGGTCAGCGACGGCACGTAGCCGCGCGCCGCCACCCTGCGCAGAAGGTCTGCCGCCTCGGTCGGAGCCAGCCCGAATTTCGCCCCGAAATCATAGGCCGCACCCGCGACCCTCAACGCCAATCGCACGCTCATCTCCGCGCCGTCGGGCACCACCCCGCACAGCTTGTCGAGCTCGCGCGGGCAATCCACCGAATAGGCACGCACGCCCAGCCGCGCCGCCTCGGCCACCTCGGCGGGGCTGCGCACCGGGTTGTGGTAATGCAGCACCGCGCGGCCCGAGACCGCGCGCACCGCGTGCATCTCTGCGGGGCTCGCCACGTCGAAGGCGTCAATCCCCGCCGCCACGAGGTTGGCCAGCACCTCCTCGCCAGGGTTGGCCTTGACCGCATAGCTCACCAGCCCGGGAAAACCCGCCTGAAAGGCGCGCGCCGTGGCCTGCAACCGGTCCGGCGAGAAGTAGAGCACCGGTCCATCCGGCGCCATGCGCGCAATATGAGAGACGGGGTCGGGCCAGGGTTCGGTGTGCTGCATCGGGGGCCTCTTCGCTGCTTTTTCTTTAGCTTGCCCCATGAAGCTGTCGATTCATCGTGTCATATCGTATAATCTGGCGTTCATGATTGACTAATAGACGACAATATAATGCAGATAGACGAAACCGATCACGCCCTCATCGCGCTCCTGCAGGAAAACGCCCGTGCGCCCGTCGCCACGCTGGCGCGGCGCATGGGGCTCGCGCGCACCACCGTGCAGGCGCGCCTCGACCGGCTGGAATCCGCGGGCGTGATCGCGGGCTACGCGCTGCGCCTCGGACAGGCCGCGCGCCCGGCGCTGCACGCCACCGTGCTGCTAAGCATCGAGCCGCGTGCCGCGCCCGCCGTGCTCGCCCGGCTGCGCTCGTTGCCCGGGGTGCGGCGCGTGCACACGACCTCGGGCCGCTTTGACATGATCGTGACGCTGGAGGCCGACAGCACCGAGGCGCTCGACGACACGCTCGACCGCATCGGAGAGGCCAAGGGCGTGCACGGCTCGGAAAGCCTCATCCACCTCGCCACGAAACTCGACCGGGGCGCATGAGACGCACCACGGATCCCGGAGTATTTTCGCCAGGAAGAAACACCGCCTGCGCAGATTCGTCGGCGCTTTGGCTTTTCCTTCTCGCGCACATTCGTTAAGCCACCTCAAACCCGTGATCTTGCAGGGATGATACATCATGGCGATGGACAAGACATTCAACGCGGCCGAGGCCGAAGCGCGCATCTACGAAGCGTGGGAAGAGGCCGGGGCGTTCGCCGCCGGCGCCAACGCGCAGCCGGGGGCCGAGGCCTTCTCGATCATGATCCCGCCGCCCAACGTGACCGGCAGCCTGCACATGGGCCACGCCTTCAACAACACGTTGCAGGACATCCTCACCCGCTGGCACCGGATGCGCGGGCACGACACGCTGTGGCAGCCGGGCACCGATCACGCCGGCATCGCGACGCAGATGGTCACCGAAAAGGAAATGGCCGCGCGCGGCGAGCCGACCCGCGTGGAAATGGGCCGCGACGCCTTCGAGCGGCGCGTGTGGCAGCAGAAGATCAAGTCACGCGGCACGATCATCGGGCAGTTGAAGCGCCTCGGCGCCTCCTGCGACTGGTCGCGCGAGGCATTCACCATGTCCGGCGCCCCCAACGCCCCCGAGGGCGAAGAGGGCAATTTCCACGATGCGGTGATCAAGGTCTTCGTCGATATGTATCACAAGGGGCTCATCCATCGCGGCAAGCGCCTGGTGAACTGGGACCCGCATTTCGAGACCGCGATCTCCGATCTCGAGGTCGAGAACATCGAGGTCGCCGGTCACATGTGGCACTTCAAGTACCCGCTGGCCGGGGGCGAGACCTATTCTTACGTCGAACGCGACGAGAACGGGACCGTGGTGCTGGAGGAAGAGCGCGACTATATCTCCATCGCCACGACGCGCCCCGAGACCATGCTGGGTGATGGCGCGGTCGCAGTTCATCCATCAGATGAACGTTATGCGCCAATCGTCGGAAAACTCTGCGAAATCCCGGTTGGGCCAAAACAGCACCGGCGCCTGATCCCGATCATCACGGACGAGTATCCCGACCCGGAATTCGGCAGTGGTGCCGTCAAGATCACCGGCGCGCATGATTTCAATGACTACGCCGTGGCACGCCGCGGGAGCATCCCGCTCTACCGCCTGATGGACACGCGCGCGCAGATGCGCAACGACGGCGCGCCCTACGCCGAGGCCGCCGCCCGCGCGCAGGCAATCGCCGAGGGCGCGGACTGGTCGGAGACCGAGATCGACGCGCTCAACCTCGTGCCCGATCACCTGCGCGGGCTCGACCGGTTCGAGGCGCGCAGGAAGGTGGTCGAGGAAATCACCGCAGAGGGTCTCGCGGTGACGGTGCTGAACGACGAGGGCACGCAAGAGCCGCTCGTCGAATCGAAACCCATCATGCAGCCCTTCGGAGACCGCTCCAAGGTGGTGATCGAGCCGATGCTCACCGATCAATGGTTCGTCGATACCGCCAGGATCGTACAGCCCGCGATCGACGCCGTGCGCACGGGCGAGGTCTCGATCATGCCCGATGCCGACCGCAAGGTGTATTTCCACTGGCTCGAGAATATCGAGCCGTGGTGCATCTCGCGCCAGCTCTGGTGGGGCCACCAGATCCCGGTGTGGTATGGCTTCGACCTCAGCGCACCGGGCTTTGCCGACGACGAGGGCGATGGCACGCTCGACCTCGTCGAAATGCTGCGCCTGCTCAACGAGGGACATATCGGCCCGCTCATGGAATGCGGCGAGGATTTCGATGCGATCTCGGAGGCATATCACGGTCGGCTGGCCGATCTGCCGGTGCCGCTCGCGGCGATGCCCGTGGTCGAGGTCGAGAGCCGCGACGAGGCGCTGCATCGGCTCGCCTCTGCGCTGGCCGACTATACCGCAACGCAGGATCCTACCCACCTTGTCTACCCCGTCTGGCGCGACCCGGACGTGCTCGATACGTGGTTCTCCTCCGGTCTGTGGCCCATCGGCACGCTCGGCTGGCCCGAGGAGGATACCGAGGAGTTGCGGAAATACTTCCCCACCTCCGTGCTCGTCACCGGCTTCGACATCATCTTCTTCTGGGTCGCCCGGATGATGATGATGCAATACGCCGTGGTCGGGCAAAAGCCGTTCTCCCACGTCTATGTCCACGCCCTCGTCCGCGACGAGAAGGGCAAGAAGATGTCCAAGTCGCTTGGCAATGTGCTCGACCCGCTCGACCTGATCGACGAGTACGGCGCGGATGCGGTGCGGTTCACGCTGACGGCGATGGCGGCGATGGGGCGCGACCTCAAGCTGTCGAAAGAACGGGTGGCGGGCTATCGCAACTTCACCACCAAGCTGTGGAATGCCGCCCGCTTCGCCGAGATGAACGGCGCCACCGCCGCCGCCGCGGACCCGACGCAATACCGACAGGTTACCGACGCGACACAGACGGTCAACAAGTGGATCATCGGCGAGACCGCCAAGACCCGCGCCGCGGTAGACGAGGCACTGGAGGGCTTCCGCTTCAACGACGCCGCGAACGCACTCTATGTCTTCGTGTGGGGCACGGTCTGCGACTGGTACGTGGAGTTTTCCAAGCCGCTGCTGATGGATGGCGACGACGCGACCAAGGCCGAGACACAGGCGACCATGGCCTGGGTGATCGACCAGTGCCTTATCCTGCTGCACCCGATCATGCCCTTCGTCACCGAGGAACTTTGGGGCACGCTGGGGCAGCGGGCCAAGATGCTCGTCCACGCCGACTGGCCCGATTACGGCCCCGCCCTCGTCGACCCCGCCGCCGACCGCGAGATGAACTGGGTGATCGCGCTCATCGAACAGATCCGCTCGGCACGCGCGCAGATGCACGTGCCCGCGGGCCTCTACGTGCCGCTGCTGGTCTCCGACCTGAACGACGCAGGCCGCGCGGCCTGGGCGCGCAACGAGATGATGATCAAGCGCCTCGCCCGGATCGACAGCCTGACGGACGTGGAGAGCTTCCCCAAGGGCTGCGTCACCGTCGCGGTCGAGGGCGGCACCTTCGGCCTGCCGCTCGCGGACATCATCGACGTGACCGAGGAAAAGGCGCGGCTGGAAAAGACGCTGGCGAAGCTGGAAAAGGAGCTTTCCGGCCTGCGCGGGCGACTCGGCAATCCGAACTTCGTCGAGAGCGCCCCCGAGGACGTGGTCGCGGAGACCCGCGACAACCTCGCCCAGCGCGAGGACGAGGAGGCCAAGCTGCGCGCGGCGCTCGACCGGCTCGCTGAACTCGGCTGACAGGGAGCCTCCGGCGGGGATATTCAAGGCAAGATGAAGGGCTTATACCGCTTCATCTTGCCAAATATATCCAGATCCCGACGGTCAGAACCCTTCAGAACGGCACGTCGTCCGCGCCCGTGATAAAGCGCGCGACCACCTTCTTGACGCCCGCCTTCTCGAACTCGATCTCCAGCTTGTCGCCATCGATGCCGAGGATCGCGCCATAGCCGAATTTCTGGTGAAACACCCGCTCGCCGACCGTGTGCGCGCTCACCGCCTGCGCATCGATCACCGGCGACCGCGCCTCGCGCGGCTGGGTCACCGGTCGCTCGCCCCCGCGCGCCTGAAGCCGTCGCCAGCCGGGCGAGTTGTAGACATTGGCCTCGGCGGCGCGGGTCTCGATCCCTGCGGCGGAGGCGCCGTAATTGCCACCGTAAAGGCCCGGCGGGGTCAGCACCTCGACATGCGCCTCGGGCAACTCGTCGATGAAGCGCGAGGGCATTTGTGATTGCCACTGGCCATAGACTCGCCGGTTGCCCGCAAAGGAAATGGTGCAGACCTCCTCGGCGCGGGTGATCCCGACATAGGCCAGCCGCCGCTCCTCCTCGAGGCCCCGCGTGCCGCTCTCATCCATCGAGCGTTGCGAGGGGAAAAGCCCGTCCTCCCAGCCCGGCAGGAAGATCGCGGGAAATTCCAGCCCCTTGGCGGCGTGCAGCGTCATCAGCGTGACCTTCTCGCCCGCCTCATCGCTCTCGTTATCCATGATGAGCGAGACGTGTTCGAGGAACCCTTGCAGGTTCTCGAACCCTTCCAGTGCCTTGACCAGTTCCTTGAGGTTTTCCAGCCGCCCCGGCGCCTCCGGCGTCTTGTCGTTCTGCCACATCTCGGTGTAGCCGCTCTCGTCGAGGATCATCTCGGCCAGCTCGATATGGCTGATCCCCTCGTCGCCCACCATGCGGCCCCATCGGCCGAGGCTGTCGAGCAGTTTTCCAAGTTCCGCCGCACCCTTGCCGGTGAGGCCCTGCTGATCGAGCAGTATCCGCGCGCCCGCGACCAGCGGCACGCCGTTTTCGCGCGACGTCACCTGGATTTTCTGTTGCGCCTTGTCGCCCAGCCCCCGCTTGGGCGTGTTCACGATCCGCTCGAAGGCAAGATCGTCGGCGGGCGAGACCACCAGCCGGAAATAGGCCATGGCATCGCGAATCTCCATCCGCTCGTAGAAACGCGGCCCGCCGATCACGCGGTACGGCAGGCCGATAGTCAGGAACCGGTCCTCGAAGGCGCGCATCTGGTGCGAGGCGCGCACGAGGATGGCCATGTCATCAAGGCCGAACGCCCGCATCCCCCGCGTGCCGCGCTGCATCGCCTCCACTTCCTCGCCGATCCAGCGCGCCTCTTCCTCGCCGTCCCAATGGCCGATCAGGCGCACCTTCTCGCCCGCCTCCGCCTCGGTCCACAATTCCTTGCCCAGCCGCCCGGTATTGGCCGAAATCACCCCGCCCGCCGCAGCAAGAATATGCGGCGTCGAGCGATAATTCTGCTCCAGCCGGATCACCGCCGCTCCGGGAAAATCCTTCTCGAACCGCAGGATATTGCCCACCTCGGCCCCGCGCCAGCCATAGATCGACTGGTCGTCATCTCCCACGCAGCAGATGTTGCGATGCCCCCCGGCCAAGAGCCGCAGCCACAGGTATTGGGCGACGTTGGTATCCTGGTACTCGTCCACGAGGATGTATTTGAACCAGCGCTGGTATTGCGCAAGCACATCGTCGTGTTTCTGAAAGATCGTCACCACATGCAGCAGCAGGTCGCCGAAATCGACGGCGTTCAGCTCCTTCAACCGCGCCTGGTAGAGCCGGTAGAGTGCTGGGCCCTTGCCGTCATAGGCCGACGCCTCGGAGGCGGGCAGGTTTTCAGGCGTCCACGCGCGGTTCTTCCACTGGTCGATGATCCCCGCCAGCATCCGCGCGGGCCAGCGCTTGTCGTCGATATTCGCCGCCTGCACCAGTTGCTTGAGCAGGCGTAGCTGGTCGTCGGTGTCGAGGATGGTGAAATTCGACTTGAGGTCCACCAGTTCCGCGTGCCGCCGCAAGAGCTTGACGCAAATCGCGTGGAACGTCCCCAGCCACGGCATCCCCTCCACGCTATGTCCCATCAGTTGCGACACGCGCCCTTTCATCTCGCGCGCGGCCTTGTTGGTGAAGGTCACGGCGAGGATTTCATTGGGCCGCGCGCGCCCGGTGTTGAGCAGATGCACGATCCGCGTCGTGAGCGCCTTGGTCTTGCCCGTCCCCGCGCCCGCCAGCATCAGCACCGGGCCGTCGAGCGTTTCGGCGGCGCGGCGCTGCTCGGGGTTCAGATCGTCGAGATAGGGCGATGGCCGCGCGGCCATCGCGCGCGCCGCAAGGCTCGCACCCTCAAAGGCGTCGGATTCGTCGAAACTGCTCATGCCCCTTGATAGCGCGCCCACCCCCCGAGATAAAGCCCGTGTTCGGGATATGTTCCACAGGCGTTACGGCACTGGACAAGCACGGGAAAACCCGGACAAATGCCGACCATGAGCCTGCACGCAAGATACCCCGCCCTCGCCGACCTGCGCGCCCGCGCGCGCACCCGCATCCCGCGTTTCGTCTGGGAATATCTCGACAGCGGCACCGGGGTCGAGGCCACCAAGACACGCAATCGGTTGATGCTCGACCGGGTGATGCTCAGCCCCTCGATCCTGCACGGCGAGTTCACGCCCGAGATCGGCACCACGCTCTTCGGGCATGACCATGCCCTGCCGGTGGGGATCGCGCCGGTGGGCATGTCGGGGATGGTCTGGCCCGATGCCGAGCGGTTGCTTGCGCGCGCCGCCACGGCGACGGGTATTCCCTACACGCTCTCGACCGTGGCGACGACACGCCCCGAGGACGTGGCGCCGCACCTGAACGGTCAGGGCTGGTTCCAGATGTATCCGCCGCGCGACCCGAACATCCGCGCCGACATGCTGAAACGCGCGCGCGACGCCGGGTTCTCGGTGCTGGTGATGACGGTCGATGTGCCGGTGGGCTCGCGGCGCGAACGGCAGGTGCGCTCGGGTCTGACCACGCCACCACGCCTGACGCCGCGGCTGATGGCGCAGGTGGCGCGCTGCCCTGCCTGGGGGCTGGGCATGGCGCGGATGGGCATGCCGCGGATGCGGCTGATCGACGATTACGCCGGGCAGACCAAGGGGCTTCCGTCGAACAAGCACGCAGGCTATCTGCTGCGCACCTCGCCCGACTGGGACTACCTGCGCTGGCTGCGCGAAGCGTGGGACGGGCCGCTCGTCGTCAAGGGCGTGCTGCGCGCCGACGACGCCGCACGGATCGAGGCCGAAGGCGCCGATGCGGTCTGGATATCGAATCACGCAGGCCGCCAGTTCGACGCCGCCCCAGCCACCATCGAGGCGCTGCCCTCGATCCGCGCCGCCACCTCGCTGCCACTGATCCTCGACGGCGGCGTGGAGGGCGGGCTCGACATCCTGCGCGCCATCGCTCTCGGCGCGGATTTCGTGATGATGGGACGGGCCTGGCATTACGCGCTCGGCGCGCTTGGCGAGCGCGGCCCCGCGCATTTCGCCGATATCCTCGCCGAGGATCTGCGCGCCAACATGGGCCAGCTTGGCACAAGACGGCTCGCCGATGTGCGCGACCGGCTGCTCCCGTCCGGGTAGGGCACCCCACCCGCACGGTGAGGAAAAACCCTCGCACGGCGGATACCGGGAATGCCGGATTGCGCAAACCATTCACAAATCCTACAAGACGCCAGCGCCGTGCCGCAGCGCGGCAAAGGATCAAAGACCATCGGGGGGGAGAGCGCCTATGGCCGAATTCCGGAAAATCCTCATCGCCAATCGTGGCGAGATCGCAATTCGCGTGATGCGCGCGGCCAACGAGCTTGGCAAGCGCACCGTCGCCGTCTTCGCCGAGGAGGACAAGCTCAGCCTCCACCGGTTCAAGGCAGACGAAGCCTATCGCATCGGCGAGGGGATGGGGCCGGTCGCGGCCTACCTGTGCATCGAGGAAATCATCCGCGTGGCCCGCGAGTGCGGCGCCGACGCGATCCACCCCGGCTATGGCCTTCTGTCGGAGAACCCCGATTTCGTCGATGCCTGCGCGGCGGCAGGGATCACGTTCATCGGCCCCAAGGCCGACACCATGCGCGCGCTTGGCGACAAGGCCAGCGCCCGACACGTCGCCATCGAGGCGGGCGTGCCCGTCATCCCCGCCAGCCACGTCCTCGACGAGGACATGGAGCGCACCCGCGCGGCCGCCGACGAGATCGGCTATCCGCTGATGCTCAAGGCGTCGTGGGGCGGCGGCGGGCGCGGCATGCGCCCGATCAACAGCGCCGACGAGCTGGAGGAAAAGGTGCTCGAGGGTCGGCGCGAGGCCGAAGCGGCATTCGGCAACGGCGAGGGCTATCTCGAAAAGATGATCCTGCGCGCCCGCCATGTCGAGGTGCAGATCCTCGGCGACAGCCACGGCAACATGTATCACCTCTACGAACGCGACTGCTCGGTCCAGCGCCGCAACCAGAAAGTCGTGGAACGCGCCCCCGCCCCCTACCTGTCAGAGGCGCAGCGCGAGGAACTATGCCAGCTTGGCCACCGCATCTGCAAGCACGTCAACTACGAATGCGCGGGCACCGTCGAGTTCCTGATGGACATGGATACCGGCGCCTTCTACTTCATCGAGGTCAACCCCCGCGTGCAGGTCGAGCATACCGTGACCGAAGAGGTCACCGGCATCGACATCGTGCAGGCGCAGATCAAGATCGCCGAGGGCAAGACCCTGACCGAGGCCACCGGCAAGGCGTCGCAATACGACATCACGCTCAACGGCCACGCGCTCCAGACCCGGATCACCACCGAGGATCCGCTCAACAATTTCATCCCCGATTACGGCCGCATCACCGCCTATCGCTCGGCCACCGGCATGGGCATCCGCCTCGACGGCGGCACCGCCTATTCGGGCGGCGTGATCACCCGCTACTATGACAGCCTGCTGACCAAGGTCACCGCCTGGGCGCCGACGCCCGAGGCTGCCATCGCCCGGATGGACCGCGCCCTGCGCGAGTTCCGCATCCGCGGCGTGAGCACCAACATCGCCTTCGTCGAGAACCTGCTGAAACACCCGACATTTCTGAACAACGAGTACACCACCAAGTTCATCGACACGACGCCCGAGCTCTTCAAGTTCACCAAGCGGCGCGACCGGGGCACCAAGGTGCTGACCTATATCGCCGACATCACCGTCAACGGGCACCCCGAGACGACGGGCCGCGCGAAACCTGCGGATGTAAAGCTGCCGCGCCCCCCCGCGCCCGTGGCCGAGCCCGCGCCCGGCACACGCACGCTGCTGGAGGAAAAGGGCGCCAAGGCGGTGGCCGACTGGATGCTGGCGCAGGATCGGCTGCTCCTGACCGACACCACCATGCGCGATGGACACCAGTCGCTGCTGGCCACCCGGATGCGCTCGATCGACATGATCCGCGTGGCGCCCTCCTATGCCGCCAACCTGCCCGACCTGTTCAGCGTCGAATGCTGGGGCGGGGCCACGTTCGACGTGGCCTACCGCTTCCTTCAGGAATGCCCGTGGCAGCGCCTGCGCGACCTGCGCGCCAAGATGCCCAACCTGCTCACGCAGATGCTGCTGCGCGCGTCCAACGGGGTGGGTTACACCAACTACCCCGACAACGTGGTGCAGGAATTCGTGCGGCAGGCGGCGGAAACCGGCGTCGACGTGTTCCGCGTCTTCGACAGCCTCAACTGGGTCGAGAACATGCGCGTCGCGATGGACGCGGTGATCGCGAGCGGAAAGATCTGCGAGGGCACGATCTGCTATACCGGCGACATCCTCGACCCGAACCGCGCGAAATACGACCTGAAATACTATGTCGGCATGGCCCGCGAGCTTCAGGACGCCGGCGCGCATGTGCTGGGGCTCAAGGACATGGCCGGGCTGCTGAAACCGGCCTCGGCAACGGTGCTCGTCAAGGCGCTCAAGGACGAATTGGACATCCCCGTCCACTTCCACACCCACGACACCAGCGGCATCGCGGGCGCCACCATCCTCGCCGCCGCCGAGGCGGGCGTCGATGCCGTGGATGCGGCGATGGACGCCTTCTCTGGCGGCACCTCGCAACCCTGCCTCGGGAGCATCGTCGCCGCCCTGTGCAACACGGCCCGCGACACGCGGCTGCCGCTCGCCCGTATCCGCGAGATTTCCAACTACTGGGAGGCGGTGCGCGCGCAATACGTGGCGTTTGAATCGGGGCTTCAGGCCCCCGCGTCCGAGGTCTACCTGCACGAAATGCCGGGTGGACAGTTCACCAACCTCAAGGCGCAGGCGCGCAGCCTCGGGCTAGAGGAAAAATGGCCCGAGGTGGCCCGCACCTATGCCGACGTAAACCAGATGTTCGGCGATATCGTGAAGGTCACGCCGTCGTCGAAGGTGGTAGGCGACATGGCGCTGATGATGGTTTCCCAGGGTCTCACCCGCGCCGATGTCGAGGATCCCGGGACCGACCTGGCTTTCCCCGACTCGGTCATCGACATGATGCGCGGCAATCTCGGCCAGCCGCCCGGCGGCTTCCCCGAAACCATCCTGCGCAAGGTGCTCAAGGACGAGCGCCCCAATACCGAGCGCCCGGGCAAGCATCTCGAACCGGTCGATCTCAAGGCCACGCGCAAGGACGTGGTGGCCCAACTCGAAGGCAAGGAAATCGACAACGAGGACCTCAACGGCTACCTCATGTATCCAAAGGTCTTCCTCGATTACATGGGCCGCCACCGGCAATACGGACCGGTGCGCACCCTGCCCACCCGCACCTTCTTCTACGGGATGGAGCCGGGCGAGGAGATCAGCGTCGAGATCGACCCGGGCAAGATCCTCGAGATCCGCCTGCAGACCGTGGGCGAGACCAACGAGGAAGGCGACGTCAAGGTGTTCTTCGAACTCAATGGCCAGCCCCGCGTGATCCGCGTGCCCAACCGGCTGGTGAAATCCCAGACCGCCGCACGCCCCAAGGCCGAACCCGGCAACCCCAACCATATCGGCGCGCCGATGCCCGGCGTGGTCGCGAGCGTCGTGGCAAAGGCGGGGGGCAAGGTCTCGGCGGGCGACCTTCTGCTGACCATCGAGGCGATGAAAATGGAGACCGGCATCCACGCCGAGCGCGACGCCGTGGTAAAGGCCGTGCACGTCCAGCCCGGCGGCCAGATCGACGCCAAGGACCTGCTGGTCGAACTGGAGTAATCGCCGCCACCCTTGGGCTCACCCCAAGGGCCTAGGGCACCGACGCACCCGTCATCCTCGGGCTTGACCCGAGGATGACGAAGCCCAAGGCACTCGCCTTCCGGGCTTTTGCATCCGCTTGAATTCCGCCATGCTGCGTGCAGTATTTTCGTCACAGGCCGCCCCATGCAGAAAATCCTCGTGTTCACCGATATCCACCTCGTCCCCGAGGGCGAGACGATCATCGGGCTCGACCCGCTCGCAAGATTCGCACAGGGCATGGCCCACGCGCTCGACCATCACCCCGACGCCGCGCGCGTGGTGCTCTGTGGCGACCTCTCGCATAACGCCGCCCCGCCGGAATACGCCCGCCTGCGCGCCGCCCTCGACACCTGCCCCCTGCCCGTCTCGCTCATGCTCGGCAACCACGACCGCCGCGCGCCCTTCCTCGGCGCCTTTCCCGATGCCGACCGGATGGATACGGGCCACATCCAGCATGTCACGGACCTGCCCGGCTATCGCCTGATCTGCCTCGACACGCTCAACGAGGAGGCCGACGATACCCATTCCGGCTGGCTCTGCGCGGCACGGCTCGACTGGCTCGACGCGGCACTCGCCGGGGCGGACGACCGCCGCCTGATCGTCTTTACCCATCACCCACCCATCGACACCGGCTTCAAGGGCATGGACTGGATCGGGCTCAAGAACCGCGCCGACCTCGTCGCGCGGCTCAACACGGCGGGCAACGTGGCACAAATCGTCTCGGGCCATATCCACCGCACGATCCAGGGATCGGCGGGCGGCATCCCGGTGGCGATCTTCAAGAGCCCCTGCCACCAGATGCCGATGGCGCTCGGCTACCAGGATTCCAGTCTCTCGATCGCCGAGCCCGGGGCCTATGGCCTGCTCTTGCTGACCGACGAGGGCGTGATCGTGCACAGCGAGGATTTCACCCTGCCCCCAACCGAGGCGCAAACCTACACCTGAGAAAAAGGGCCGCACATGTCGCTCACCGTCACACCGCTCTATGCGGGCCTTCTTGGCCTGTTGTTCGTGATCCTCAGCATCCGGGTTATCACCACACGCTTCACCGCTCGGGTGACGCTCGGCGATGGCGGCGACAAGATGCTCGCCAAGCGCATCCGCGTCCACGGCAACTTCGCCGAATACGCGCCGATGGGGCTGATCCTGCTGGCGCTTGCGGAATTGCAGGGCGCGCCGCTCTGGGTGGTGCACCTGCTGGGGGTCATGCTGCTCGCGGGGCGGGTGATACACGCCATCGGGCTGGGGCGCACACCGCAGATCATGCTGTTGCGCCGCGCGGGCATGATCCTCACCTTCGCCATGATCGCCATCTCCGCGCTGGCCAGCCTCGGCCACGCGCTGACCTGAACCAGAAGGAACGATCATGCTCGACTTGCTCGCCGACCCGGCCGTCTGGGCCTCGTTCCTCACCCTTGCCGTGCTCGAGATCGTGCTCGGCATCGACAACGTGATCTTCATCTCCATCGCCGCCGCGAAACTGCCCAAGGAGCAACGCGCCCGCGCGCGGATGCTCGGGCTCACCGGCGCGCTGGTACTGCGCATCGGGCTGCTCTTCTCGATCACCTGGATCATGGGCCTGTCCGAGCCCTTCGCCACGATCCGGGGCTTCGGCCTCTCGTGGCGCGACGTGATCCTGGTCGCGGGCGGGCTGTTCCTGCTCTACAAGGGCGCATCCGAGATTTTCGACGAGGTCGAAGGCAAGGAGCATCACGACACACTCGAGGAAGGCGTGGCCAAGGCCGCCTTTACCGGCGTGATCGTGCAGATCATGATGCTTGACCTCGTGTTCTCCGTCGACTCGGTCATCACCGCCGTGGGCATCGCCGATCACATCGAGGTGATGATCGCCGCCATTGTGGTGTCGATCGCGGTGATGATGACCTTCGCCAACCCGATCGGGCGCTTCATCGAAGCGCACCCCTCCACCAAGATGCTGGCGCTCGCCTTCCTGCTGATGGTGGGCATGGCGCTGGTGGCCGACGGCTTCCACTTCCACGTCGAGCGCGGCTTCATCTACGCCGCGATGCTCTTTGGCGGCGCGGTCGAGGCGCTCAACCTGGTCCGCCAGAAGCGGCGGCAACGGGGCTGAGCGCGCGGCGGGCTTCCCCGCGTGGAAAAAATCGGCCATGATGCTATCTGGTACTGAGGTCCGGCGCGCAGGGGGACCGCCCGCCGGACGAGGGAGGACCGAGACATGTGCCAACTCTTTGCCGGGCAGGACCCGGACCGCTACACGCTGGAAACCCGCCGCATGCGCCTCAACGGCCAGAGCACGAGCATCCGGCTGGAGAAATCCTTCTGGGAAATCCTCGACGAGATCGCCGCGGGCGAGGGTCTGAGCACCCCCGCCTTCGTGTCGAGACTGCACTCGGAGGTGCTCGAGCTGCACGGCGAGCCCGCCAATTTCACCTCGCTTTTGCGCTGCACCTGCCTCGTCCACCGCGAGACCCCGCCCGAGGCCCGGACGCAGCAGATCGCGGCAGAATGACATCCGGGAACGCGGTGCAGGCTTGCGGGTGATCCGGGGCGGATGGCTCCTTGCCCCCGGGATCTGGACGGACCTTGCGGTCAGTCCGCGGAATTGTCGCATATCCTGTACCGTGACATCCAACCAGGGTCTGGAAGAGGATTGATCGCATGCTCACGGGAAGGTGCCAGTGTGGGGCCGTGCGTTACGAGATTAATGCAACGCCGATCGACATTTACGTCTGCCATTGCACCGAGTGCCGCAAGCAATCGTCATCGGCGTTTGGAATCTCTGTCATTGTTCCGTCCGATGCGGTGCGGATTGTTGCAGGAAAGACCAAAACATGGTCGCGCCCCACCGCACGCGGGGGCCAACTCGAGTGTTCGTTCTGTGAGACATGCGGAAGCAGGATTTCGCACGCCGATCCTGCGGAACAGACCTTGTCAATCAAAGGCGGTTCGCTTTCGCCGCCGATTGATCTCACACGCGCCACTCACATCTGGACGCGAAGCAAGTTACCGGGAGTCCTGATTCCCGCTGACGCCAACAGCTTCGAAGAGGAGCCGGGATAAAGTTCCGGCTTCCGGCTCCGCCAGACTTTCAGTGCGTCCCGACCCCTCAGGCCGCCAACAACGGTGCCCCATTCCCCCTGTAGTAACCCCTTACTACCCGCCCCCGCGCCCGCGTTGGTAAACTTTCCAAACCAACTGCAACGTTCCGGAGGGCATGATGGCCAAAGCCATTCACAGCATGATCCGCGTTCTCGACGAGGCGCGGTCGGTTGATTTCTACAAGCGCGCATTCGGGCTCGAGGTGGCCGACCGGCTCGATTTCGAAAACTTCACCCTCGTCTACATGTCCAACGACGAGAGCCCCTTCGAGGTGGAGCTGACCGTCAACAAGGGCCGCACCGAGCCCTACGATCTCGGCGACGGCTATGGCCACCTAGCCGTTCTGGTCGAGGATCTGGAATCCGAGCACGCGCGCTTCACCGACGAGGGCCTCGCGCCGCGCAAGATCGTGGAATTCGCCCCCGACGGCAAACTCGTCGGCAAGTTCTTCTTCGTGGCCGATCCGGACGGCTACGAGATCGAGGTTCTGCAACGGGGCGGGCGGTTCAAATAGGCGCGGGCGCGGCCGGGGAGGGCCGCCCCGTTTCATTCAAGGGAGGAAGACGATGAAAGATATCAGCCAGCAAAGGGGCCTGACGCGGCGCGAGCTGCTCTCGCGCAGCATGGCCGCCGGGGCAAGCTTCGTGGTGGGCGCGGGCTTCGTGGCCAGCCCCGATGCCGCATGGGCGCTCGAAACCAAGGCGCTCCAGCCGCACAGCATGGCCACGCTGATCCAGATGGCGCGCGACATCTACCCGCACGATCACGTGGGCGACGAATACTACGCCATCGCGGTCAAGGGCTACGACGACGCAGAGGTCGCCGACACCGTCGAGGCGGGCATCGCCGCGCTCGACGCCGCGGCACAAGGCAAGGGCCACGCCGATTATCTCAGCGTCGGATGGGAGCGCGACCGCGTCGACATCCTGCGCGGGATGGAGGACAGCGCCTTCTTCCAGCAGGTGCGCGGCGGGCTCGTGACCGGGCTTTATAACCAGAAAGCGGTCTGGCCCCTCTTCGGCTACGAGGGCGAGTCCTATTCCAAGGGCGGCTACATCAACCGCGGCTTCGACGACATCACCTGGCTCTGAGCCATAGCCATCAAGGGAGGAAAGACTATGGCTGCACCTTTTGACATGAACGACGACGATGTGATCGTCGTCATAGGCACCGGCGCCGGCGGCGGCGTGCTATCGAATGAACTGGCGCAACGCGGCGTGTCCGTGGTGGCGCTCGAGGCGGGCGGGCGCTACCTGCCCGAGGATTACGTCAACGACGAATGGGAAAGCTTCGGGCAACTCGCCTGGCTCGATCCCCGCACCACCTCGGGCGACTGGCGCGTGGCGCGCGATTTCTCGGGGCTTCCGGCCTGGATCGTCAAGGCCGTGGGCGGCACCACCACCCACTGGGCGGGCGCGTCCCTGCGGTTTCAGGACCATGAATGGAAGGCGGCGACGAACTACGGCGACGTGCAGGGCGCCAACCTCGCGGACTGGCCGATCGACGGCGACGAGATGGCCCCCTGGTACGACAAGGCCGAGAAGAAACTGGGCGTGACCCGCACCAACGGGCTGCCCGGCCTGCCCGGCTGCAACAATTACAAGGTGTTCGAGGCGGGCGCCAAGGCGCTCGGTTACAAGGAGGTCCATACCGGCCGCATGGCCATCAACTCCGAGGAATATGACGGGCGCATGGCCTGCCAGCAGACCGGGTTCTGCTTCCAGGGCTGCAAATGGGGCGCGAAATGGTCGGCGGCCTACACCGATATTCCGCGCGGCGAGGCCACCGGCAATCTCGAAGTGCGCGAAAAGGCGCATGTCGCACGCATCCTGCACGATGACAGCGGCAAGGTCACGGGCGTGGAATACTTCGACGCCGACGGCAATCTCCAGATGCAGCGCGCCCGCGCGGTCTGCGTCGCGGGCAATTCCTTCGAATCGCCCCGCCTGCTGCTCAACTCTGCCTCGTCGATGTTCCCCGACGGGCTCGCCAATTCCTCGGGCCAGGTCGGGCGCAACTACATGCGCCACATGACCGGCTCGGTCTACGGCGTGTTCGAACAGCCGGTGAAGATGTGGCGCGGCACCACGATGGCGGGCATCATCCAGGACGAGGCGCGCCACGATCCCTCGCGCGGATTCGTCGGTGGGTACGAGCTGGAAACGTTGTCGCTGGGCCTGCCCTTCATGGCGGCGTTCCTCGATCCCGGCGCATGGGGCCGCGAGTTCACCACCGCGCTCGACGCGTATGAGAATATGGCCGGCATGTGGATCGTCGGCGAGGACATGCCGCAGGAAACCAACCGCGTCACCCTCAACCACGACGTCACCGACCAGCACGGCCTGCCGGTGGCGAATGTGCATTTCGACGATCACCCCAACGATGTCGCGATGCGCACCCACGCCTACGAGCGCGGCGCGGCAATCTATGACGCGGTGGGCGCCACGCGCACCTTCCCGACGCCGCCCTACCCCTCGACCCACAACCTCGGGACCAACCGCATGTCCGAGAACCCGCGCGACGGGGTGGTAAACAAGTGGGGACAGACCCACGACGTGCCCAACCTCTTCGTCTCGGACGGGTCGCAATTCACCACCGGCGCGGCCGAGAACCCGACGCTCACCATCGTCGCCCTCGCCATCCGGCAGGCCGACCACATCGCCGGTGAGCTGTCGCGCGGCAACCTCTGAGAGGCGCCGCCACCTCCCCCCGGCGCCTTCCTCTTCTCCCCAAGAGCGCCGGGGGAGCAGCCGTCAGCGCCCCTCGCGGGCATGCCGTGACAGCCGGGCCGCGTGGTGCGTCACGCGCACCAGCCAGCGCAGCGCATCGGTGCGCTCGAACACCTCGGCCACGGCCACAAGGCCCACATGTTCCTGCAACAACACACCGCGGCGATAACGACGCCCGCGGCGCTCGATAAGGTCCACCAGCCGTTCGCGCATCCGGTCCTGACGAAGCGCGGCGGCGACCACGGCCACCTCGCGGGCGAGCCGCGTCTCCTGCCGCAGGGTGGCGAGACGATCGCGCTGCCCGCACCGCCCCAACAACCGCTGGAAATGGTCGATCTGATGCAGGAGTGCGGCGTGGCGCGCCGCGTCGTCGGCGCGGTCCGGCGCGATGCGCACCTGCGACAGGAACGTGCCAAGCGCAGCCACCGCGTCACGCCCCTGCACCGTGATCGACGACAGCGCCCGCAGGTCTCCCTCCGGCCCCAGTGCCCCCGCCAGCGCCGCAAACAGCTTGCGCCGCAGCCGGTCGGCCACCGCCTGCGCGGCATCGAGCGCCGCACCCTCGTCGGCCAGCAGCCGCCGATCCAGCCCCTCGGCCAGCGGCACCGGGCGCTCCGGCACCAACCGCTCCACCAGCGCGGCAAAGTGCTGCGTCAGCGGCAGGAACACCGCCGCACCGACGAGGTTGAACCCGGTGTGAAACAGCACCAGCGCCGTCTGGTCATCCGCGCCCAGCCACGCGGCATGCAGCAGCGGCGTGACCAGGTCGAGCAGCGGAAACGCCAAGGCCGCCGTGCCGATATTGAACAGCAGGTTCGCCAGCGCCGTCATCCGCATCGCGCGCCCGCCGCCCAGCGAGGCCAGCAGCCCCGTCGCCGTCGTGCCCATGTTGAAGCCGATCACCAGCGCCGCCGACTGCGCAAAGCCCAGCGCCCCCGCGCCCAGCAACACCAGCGCCAGCGCCAGTGCCGTCGAGGAGGACTGGATCAGCACCACGATCCCCGCCCCGATCAGCACCAGCAGGAGCCGCCCGCCCCAGCCATCCCCCGGCAGCACCTCCGGCGACAGCCACGCGCCGAGCCCGCCCGTCGCCGCCTGCATCATGTCCAGCCCGATGAACAACAGGCAGAACCCGGCCAGCCCGCGCCCGGCCCGCGCCACACGCTCCCGCCCAAGCAGGATCAGCATGGCGGCGACAAAGAGCAGCGGCAGCGCCAGCGTCCCTAGCTTGAGCTTCAGCCCGAGGACCATGACGATCCAGCCGGTCATCGTGGTGCCGATATTGGCCCCGTAGAGCACGCCCAGGGACGCGCCAAAGCTCAGGATACCCGCGCCGACCGCGCCAATGGTGATGAGCGAGACGGCGGTGGAGGACTGGATCACCGCCGTGGCCGCCGCCCCCGTCGCCACGCCGCGCAAGGGCGAGGCGGTCAGCCGCACCAGCGCCTGCCGCAACTCGCGCCCCGCCACCTGGCGCAGCGCATCAGTCATGATTTCCATGCCCAGCAGGAACAGCCCGACCCCGCCAAGCCCGGTTACGATATCGTTCACCATCTCGGTTCCCTGCCCTGTGCCAGAATGCGCCGGGGCCGATGGATTGACAAGCGGCACGGGCGGCTGGCGCGTTTCGAATTTTCTGCCCCGCGCCTGCAATTTTCCTCTTGCAGCCCCAGCCGAGGCTTTGTATCTCCCACCTCACCCAAGGACGCGGGCGTAGCTCAGGGGTAGAGCATTACCTTGCCAAGGTAAGGGTCGAGAGTTCGAATCTCTTCGCCCGCTCCATTTTTCCCAAGACCACATCACGGGATTGACGGGGCGAACCGCCCTGTCCGGTCGGCGCTTGCCCCTTTCGCGCGGGCGCGGCCCGCAGTATAGAGCATCCACGCAATAGCGGAGGCCCCATGCGCAACGCCCGGATCACCCGAAAGACCGCCGAAACCGATATCACCGTCGAGATCGCGCTCGACGGCACCGGTAGCTACGACAACCGCACCGGCGTCGGCTTCTTCGATCACATGCTCGACCAGTTGGCGCGCCACGCGCTGATCGACATGACCGTGGCTTGCGAGGGCGATCTGCATATCGACGATCACCACACCGTCGAGGACGTCGGCATCGCCCTCGGGCAGGCGCTCTCCCACGCCATCGGCGACAAGCGCGGCATCCGCCGCTACGGGGCTTGCCTGCTGCCGATGGACGACGCGCTCGTGCGTGCCGCGCTCGACCTGTCGGGACGGCCCTATCTGGTGTGGAACATGGACCTGCCCACCGCGAAAATCGGCACGTTCGATTGCGAACTCGTGCGCGAATTCTTCCAGGCGTTCAGCACGCATGGCGGCATCACCCTCCATGTCGAGGCGCTCGCGGGGATCAACAGCCACCACATGGCCGAGGCCGCCTTCAAGGCCGTCGCCCGCGCCCTGCGCGACGCGATGGAGAGCGACCCGCGCAAATCCGACGCGATCCCCTCCACCAAGGGCAGCTTGTAAATAATGACCACCGTCATCGTCGATTACGAGAGCGGCAACCTGCACTCGGCCCAAAAGGCGTTTCAGCGCATGGCGCGCGAAACGGGGACGGGCGAGGTCATCGTCACCGCCGACCCCGACACCATCCGCCACGCGGACCGGATCGTGCTGCCCGGTGACGGGGCTTTCCCCGCCTGCCGCCGCGAACTCTACGATCATCGCGGCGTCTTTGAGGCCATAGAGGACGCGGTCACGCGGGCGGGCCGCCCCTTCCTCGGCATCTGCATCGGGATGCAGATGCTGGCCACGCGCGGGATGGAATACGGCGAAACCCCCGGTTTCGACTGGATCGGCGGCACGGTCGAGGCGATCACCCCCGCCGACCCCGCCCTCAAGGTGCCGCACATGGGCTGGAACGATCTGGTGATCGACCACCCCCACCCGGTGCTCGACGGGATCGCGACAGGCGATCACGCCTATTTCGTGCATTCCTTCCATTTCCGTGTGGACGACCCCGCCCATCTCGTGGCGCATGTGGATTATGGCGCGCGCGTCACCGCCATCGTCGGGCGCGACACCATTCTCGGCACGCAGTTCCACCCCGAGAAAAGCCAGGCCACCGGCTTGCGCCTCATCGCCAATTTCCTGCGCTGGCGGCCCTGAATGGCCGTGGACACGGCACCAGACCCACTCCCCGCGATCCTCCAAGAGATCGCGGCAGAGGCCCGCGCCAGCCGCGACCGCGGCAAGGTGGCCGACTACATCCCGGAACTCGCCGCCATCGACCCCGATCAATTCGCCATCGCCATCGCGCGGCCCGGACAGCCCACGCTGACGGCGGGCGACGCGGCTGTGCCGTTCTCGATCCAGTCGGTCTCCAAGCTGTTCATGCTGGCACTCGCCCTCGGTCGGCTGGGCGACCGTTTGTGGAATCGCGTCGGGCGCGAGCCCTCGGGCCATTCCTTCGATTCCATGCTGCTGCTGGAGCTGGAGAAGGGCCGCCCGCGCAACCCGTTCATCAACGCGGGCGCCATCGTGACCACCGATGCCGTGCTCGAAGGCGCCACCCCGCGCGAGGCGCTGGGCGCGCTCCTGCGCTTCATTCGCGCGGCGGCGGGGGACGAGGCAATCCATATCAATGACCGCGTCGCCGCCTCCGAGACCGCCACCGGCCACCGCAATTTCGCGCTCGCCCACTACCTGCGCTCGCATGGCAACCTCAGCAACCCGCCCGAGATGACATTGGGCACCTATTTCCACCAATGCGCGGTCGAGATGACCTGCACGCAACTCGCCAATGCCGGGCTCTTTCTGGTGGGCGGCGCGGGCGCCCCCCGCCTCGTGTCACAGGCCCGCATCCGCCGCATCAACGCGCTGATGATGACCTGCGGGCATTACGACGGATCGGGCGATTACGCCTTTCGCGTGGGCCTGCCGGGCAAGAGCGGCGTAGGCGGCGGGATTCTGACCATCGTGCCGGGGGTGGCCTCGGTCGCGGTGTGGTCGCCGGGGCTCAACCACTACGGCAATTCCCACCTCGGCACAGAGGCGATGGAACGGCTGGCCGCGCGCACCGGCTGGTCGGTCTTCGGCCCGGATGGCGAGGTCTGAAAGGCCGCGCGCAACGCTGTGAGTGGACCTTGATCCGCAGGTGCCCGACACCCGGCACACTGGTGCCAAGTGGTGGTCGGGCGTGACATGCTGCGGACATGCGGCTGGGCGCGCGTCGCGAATGGCCTTGAGCGGACGTTGCCGTCTGGTCCCGGCGCGGAATCAAGGCCGAAGGCCGCCGCGCCATCGCATGTCCGCCCCCCGGACAGGCGATTTGGCTAAGCTAGCTCGCCAATTGCATGTTTTTCGGGAAAGCAGAAATAAAGTGCCCTGAAGAACCGTTGGATCGCCTGCCCGCGGACATGCAATGACACGGCTCACGGCAACGGCAGCTACAGACCAGACCCAGCCCCCGCATGCTACCGCGCCCACAGTTTCGGCTCGGCCATCTCCAGAGAATTCCCCGCCGGATCGCGGAAATAGATCGAGCGCGCGCCATTCGGCCAGTGGAAATCCGCCTCGATCTCCACCCCCGCCGCCTCCAGCCGCGCGCGCCACGCGTCGAGCGCCGCGCCGTCCACCGCAAAACAGAAATGCCCCGGCCCCTGCGCGCCATGCGGCGGCACCGGCATGTCGGGGTTCGAGGGCGGCTTGCACGTCTCTCCGGGGTTGAAGATCAGCAGCACGCCGTCGCCCACGCGATAGAAAACGTGCCGCGCGCCCACCCGCACGACCCGTTCCAGCTCCAGCACCCCGCCATAGAACCGCTCCGCCGCGTCCAGGTCGGCGGCATAGAGCGCGGCTTCGAGAATGGCGGGCGCGGGCGCGGCGGGCAGGTCGGTGTCACTCATGCCGCCATCATAGCGCGGCGCGGCGGCGCGCGAAACCGCGCGGCGCTCACTGCATCTTGCGCCAGGTGCCCCCGTCGCGGCAGATGAACATCACGCAGCCACTGACCTCGAGGCGCTCGCCCTTCAGTTCCAGCTTGGAATTGTAGGTCTTGTCGCGGTCGGGGCTGTAGACCTTGCCCTTGTATTCGCCGCCGCCCACGGGGACTGTCTCGGAGATGATATTGCGCCCGATATTGTCGCTTTGCGTCTCGTTGCCGTTTTCGTCGTAGGACTTCACCAGCTTGCCGCACAGCTTGTTGCCGCAGGGGGCCACCTGGATGAGGCCGAAATGCCCGTTGTCATCCTTGGCCGTCTGCCACATGCCCAGAAGCGGCTCGGCAGAGGCCATTCCCGCACCAAGGCCCAGAACGGCCGCCATCATCACCAGTTTACGCATCTCGTCTCCTCCCTGAGATATCGGGCAAAACCTGAGCCCAAGGCCGGGGCCAAATCAAGTCTGACGTCGGGTCGCGTTGCAAATCCCGCGCCACGCCTGCATAAGCGCGCCCGACACTGTCAGCGAAGGGCGCCGCCGATGATCCTCTACCCCGCCATCGACCTCAAGGACGGGCAGGCCGTGCGCCTCCTGCGCGGCGACATGGACCGCGCCACCGTATTCAACGACGACCCGGCGGCGCAGGCGCGCGCCTTCGTCGAGGCGGGCTGCGAATGGCTGCACCTCGTTGATCTCAACGGCGCCTTCGCCGGCGCGCCGGTCAATGCCGCCCCGGTCGAGGCGATCCTGGCCGAGGCCCGCGTTCCCGCGCAGCTTGGCGGCGGCATCCGCGACATGGCCACCATCGAGGCGTGGCTTTCCAAGGGGCTCGCGCGGGTCATCCTGGGCACGATCGCGGTCGAGAACCCCAGCCTCGTGCGCGAGGCCGCCCGCACCTTTCCCGGACAGGTCGCCGTGGGCATCGACGCGCGCGCGGGCCGCGTCGCCACCAAGGGATGGGCCGAGGTGACAGAGGTCGACGCCACCGACCTCGCGCGCTCATTCGAGGACGCGGGCGTCGCCGCGATCATCTACACCGATATCGAGCGCGACGGCGCCATGCAGGGGCCAAATGTCGAGGCGACAGCAGCGCTTGCCCGCGCCGTGTCGATCCCCGTCATCGCCTCGGGCGGCGTGTCCTCGCTCGACGACCTGATCGCGCTCAGGGATTGCGGCGCATCGCTCAACGGCGCCATCTCGGGCCGCGCGCTCTACGACGGCGCGCTCGACCTGCGCGCCGCACTCGCCGCGCTCAAGGGCTGAGCGCGGCGCAAGGACGTTACTGCCCCGCCGCTTTCGCCGTCAGCTTGCCCAGCGCGCCGGTCATCATCTTGATATACTCGGCGTCATCGTCGATCGCGAGGTCGTCGAACATCTCCTTGGGGTCCTCGTAGGCGAGCCACACCTGCCCCGCCCCGTCGCGATAGACCAGCACCTTCATCGGCAGGAACAGCCCGGCCACCGGGTCGTCCTGCATCGCCTGCGTACCGATCTTGGGGTTGCCGAAAATCAGCACCTGCGTGGGCGCAAGCTCCATATCGACCGACGCCGCGCCCGCCGTGTGATCCACGCGCGCGAATACGTTGGCCCCCGCGCCCGTCACCGCCGCTTCCAGCCGGTCCATCGTGGTGCCCACGTCCGAGAAGGACTTGACCTTGACGATATCGTCACTGCTGGCCAGCGCGGGAAGCCCCGCCATGACCATCGCCGCCGCCGCAAGAAAACGCTTCATGATAAACTCCCTCGATTCCGGAACAGATAATGCGCGCATCCTCTGGCATCCGGACCGGAATGCCCATAAACAACGCCGTGAAATTCCTGTAACGGCAACAATATGCTCAAGACCCGGATCATCCCCTGCCTCGACGTCGCCGATGGCCGCGTGGTCAAGGGTGTGAACTTTGTCGATTTGCGCGACGCGGGCGACCCGGTCGATGCCGCGCGCGCCTATGACGCGGCGGGTGCGGACGAGTTGTGTTTCCTCGACATCCACGCCACGCACGAGAATCGCGGCACCATGTTCGACGTGGTCCGCCGCACCGCCGAACAATGCTTCATCCCGCTCACCGTGGGGGGCGGCGTGCGCACCCCCGAGGACGTGCGCGCGCTGCTGCTGGCGGGTGCCGACAAGATCAGCTTCAACTCGGCCGCCGTGGCCGACCCGGACGTGGTGGCCCGCGCCGCCGACCGCTTTGGCAGCCAGTGCATCGTGGTGGCCATCGACGCCAAGACCGTCGCGCCCGGCAAGTGGGAAATCTTCACCCACGGCGGCCGCAAACCCACCGGCATCGACGCGGTCGATTTTGCCCGGCTTGTCGCAAGCAAGGGCGCAGGCGAAATCCTGCTCACCTCGATGGACCGCGACGGCACGCAGCAAGGCTTCAACATTCCCCTCACCCGTGCCATCGCCGACGCGGTGGACATCCCGGTGATCGCAAGCGGCGGCGTCGGCACGCTCGACCACCTCGTCGAGGGCGTGACCGAGGGCCATGCCTCCGCCGTCCTCGCCGCGTCGATCTTTCACTTCGGCACCTATTCCATCGCCGAAGCCAAGGCCCACATGGCCGCCGCGGGCATCCCGATGAGGCTTTCGCGATGACCCTCGACGATCTCGCCCGCATCATCGCCGACCGCGCCGGCGCCGACCCGTCCGATAGCTGGACCGCGAAACTGCTCGCGAAAGGCCCGGAAAAATGCGCCGAGAAATTCGGCGAGGAGGCCGTCGAGGCGATCATCGAGGCGGTCAAGGGCGACCGCGAGGGCCTGACGGCAGAGGCGGCGGATGTCCTCTTTCACCTGCTCGTCATGCTGCAATCGCGCGGGGTGGCGCTGGATGACGTGATGACAGAGTTGGCGCGCCGCCAGGGCACATCCGGCCTGAATGAAAAAGCGTCCCGCCCGAGAGACTGAACCCATGATCCGCCATATCGTCTTCTTTTCCGCCACCAACCCGGAGGATGTCGAGCACATCCGCGAGGGGCTGATGATGCTCGCGGATATCCCGCATTCCAGCCATTTCGAGGTGGGCCGCAACCTCCAGAGCGACGCCATATCCGCCGACCGGGTCGATCTCGTCGTCTATGCCGAGTTCGACAACGAAGAGGCGCTCGCCGCCTACAAGGCGCATCCCGTCTATGCCGCCTGTATCGCCCGCGTGCGCCCGCTGCGCGAATTGCGCATCGCCGCAGATTTCAAGGCCGGCTGAGGGCCCGCGCGCCCCGGACTCTTGAAAAGAGTCCGGACCGGAAAATTTTCAATTTTCCGCGGCCATGCCGCCGCCAAGCGCCGCCTCCGCCGCCGCAGCGACGCGCAGCAGCCGCTCCTCCTGATTGGGCTTGCCGCACAGCATGATGCCACAGCTTGGCACCCCCGTTGGCAGCGTCACCGCGCACAGCCCCATCAGGTTGCCCACCCGCGTGTTGCGCAGCGTCAGCAGGTTCTCGGTGACATAGTACGCGTCGTCGCGCATCAGCCGCGCCTGATCGGGCGGCAGGTTGGGCGCCGCGGGCATGAGCACCGCGTCATACCCCGCCACCCGCGCGTGCCACGCCGCGCGCAAGCTGTCGAGCTTGCGCCACGCGGCCACGTAATCGGCGGCGGAGAACGCCTTGCCGCCGCGGAACCGTTCGAGAATCGGCGCGAACATCTTCTCCGGTGCGGCCTCGATCTGGTCGCGCCACAGGCCATAGGCCTCGCCCGTATAAAGCACCGGTGACAAGGGCATCGCCTCGGCCACTTCCGGCGCGGCGATCTCGTCGATCACCGCCCCGGCCTCGCGCAGCGTCGCGATGGCAGCGGCGTGGGCGGCCTCGGGGCCCTCGCGCAGATCATCCATCACCACCGTTTGCAGCGCGGCAAACCGCGCACCCTTCAGCGACGCGCCCCGCAAATCGGCGGGCCGTCCGCCCTCGATAGCGGCGAGGGCAAGCGCCGCATCCTCGACATTGCGCGCCAGCGGCCCCACCGTGTCGAAACGCGCGCATAGCGGCACCACGCCCTCGCAGGACACCCGCCCCGCGGTGGTCTTTAGCCCCACCAGGTCGTTCCATGCCGAGGGGATGCGCACCGACCCGCCCGTGTCAGAGCCGATCCCGCAGGCAGCAAGGCCAAAGGCCACGCTCGCCGCCGCCCCCGAGGACGACCCGCCCGGCACGGCCTCTGCGTCGTTGACGCAGGGCGGCGTCGCGGTGATCGGGTTGAGCCCCAGCCCGGAAAACGCCAACTCGCTCATATGCGTCTTGCCCAGGCATACCAGCCCCCCCGCCGTGGCGTTGCGCAGCACTTCCGCGTCGCGCCCCGGCACCCGCCCCTTCAGAAGCGCCGATCCCGCCTCGGTGGCCACGCCCGCGCTGTCAAAGAGATCCTTCCAGCACACCGGCACCCCATCGAGCGACCCGCGCCGCTGCCCGGCCTTCGCGCGCGCGCCCGCCGCCGCCGCCTCGGCGCGGGCACGGTCCTCGGTCACCGCGCTGTAGATGCGGTCGCGCGCGGGATGCGCGGCGATCGCGGCCAGGTAGGTATCGCACAGCGCCTCCGCGTCGATCTCTCCCCGACCGATCCCCCGCCCCAGATCGCCCGCGCTCATCATCAGCCAGTCCTGCATCGCCCGCTCCCGTTTTTCGTGCTCCGCTCCTTGCTAGCGGCAGAGCGGCGCATGGACAATCCCGCGCGCACCGACATATTTAGGGGCATGGACCATGACAGCGATCTCCTCATCGTCGGCGGCGGGCTCAACGGCCCGGCCCTCGCGCTCGCCGCGGCACGGGCGGGGCTTTCCAGCACGGTGATCGACGCCCTGCCCGAACCCGCGCGCAAGAACGCCGCCTTCGACGGGCGCGCCTATGCGCTGGCGCTGGCCTCGGTGCGGCTCCTGCGCAATCTCGGGGTCTGGGAGCGGGTGGCGGAAAACGCCCAGCCGATGCTGGAAATCAAGGTCTCTGACGGGCGCGCGGACCAGGGGGCGTCGCCCTTCTTCATGCATTTCGACCATGCCGAGATCGAGGAAGGCCCGATGGGCCACATGCTCGAGGATCGCTTCCTGCGCCGCGCGCTGATGGAGGCGATGGCCGAGGAGCCCCGCATCGCACAGGTCTCGAATGACACGGTGACGGGGCAAGAGGTAGACGCCACCGGCGTGTCCGTCACCCTCGCCTCGGGCAAGGCGCTGCGCGGGCGTCTGCTCATCGGGGCCGACGGGCGGGCCTCGGGCACCGCCGCGCGGGCGGGGATAAAACGCACCGGGTGGGGCTATGGCCAGACCGCCCTCGTCGCCGCCATCGAGCACGCGCTGCCCCATCACGGCATCGCGCACCAGTTCTTCATGCCCCCCGGCCCGCTCGCCATCCTGCCGCTGCCCGGCAATGTCAGCTCCATCGTCTGGTCAGAGACCGACGCCACCGCCGCGCGCTTCGCCGCCCTCTCCGATGCCGAATTCATGGAGGTGCTGCGCCCGCGCTTCGGCGATTTCCTCGGCGATATCCGGCTCCGTGGCAAGCGCTACACCTACCCGCTCTCGCTCACCGTCGCCCAGAGCTTCATCGCCCCCCGCCTCGCGCTCGTGGGCGACGCGGCGCACGGGATGCACCCGATCGCGGGGCAAGGGCTCAACGCCGGGCTGCGCGATGTGGCGGCGCTGGCGCAGGTCCTGACCGAAGCCGCGCGCCGCGGCGAGGATATCGCCGCGGCGGACGTTCTGCGACGCTACCAGCAATGGCGGCGCTTCGACACGGCCACGCTGGCGATGGCCACCGACCTCACCAACCGGCTCTTCTCCAACGACAACCCGCTCCTGCGCGCAGCCCGCGATCTCGGCATGGGCGCCATCGGCCACATGCCCGCCCTGCGCCGCGGCTTCATCCGCGAGGCGGCGGGCCTCACCGGCGACCTGCCCGCACTGATGAAGGCGTGAGAGGACAGCCGTAGCGCCAGCCGCCCGAGACGGACTACCGGCCCGCACGACCATATGCGGGCGTGGGGAGCGGTGTGAATGGCCTGGAGTGGACCCTCACAGCTTGGTGCCAATGCGCGGAATAGGGGCGCGCTTGCGCGCCGCCGCGCATCGCCGGGCCGCCCTCACGGCACGGCGATATGGCTGCAACCTGCGCGCCGCTCAGGCCTTTCTCGGATTTGGCTGCCATAAAGCGCGGCAGGACCACCGTGGGATCGCCGCGCCGCGGCCCGTCAATGCACGGCTAACTCGAATGTCCGCTCCAGGCCATTCTCCGTCCCCCCGCACCGCCTCATTGTCCACCACGTGCCCGGCCCCATCACCCGCCGAAATCTCCACACCGGCTCGGTGCACTCTTCCCTCCTGCCCCCTTTCCCCCTATCTCGAACCCATGATCGGGCGCGCCCTCCTCCTCTCCCTGTCCCTCACCCTCGCCGCCGCCCCGGCGCGGGCTGATTGCGTCGTGCTGCTGCACGGGCTGGCGCGCAGCGACGCGTCCTTCCTCGTGATGCAGGAGACGCTCGAGGCACGCGGCCTTGACGTCTACAGCCCCGGCTACCCCTCCACCGAGGACCGCATCGCACGGCTGGCCGAGGACATCCTGCCCTTCGCCTTCCGCGTCTGCGGCGACACCACCACCCATGTTGTCACCCATTCGATGGGCGGCATCCTGCTCCGCGTCTGGCTGGCCGAGCAGCGCCCCGCCAACCTGGGCCGCGTGGTGATGCTCGCCCCCCCCAACCACGGCAGCCAGCTGGTGGACGAACTGGGCGGGCTGGAACTCTTTCGCTGGCTCAACGGCCCGGCGGGGATGCAGCTTGAAACCGGGCCCGAGGGCCTGCCCGAGACCCTGCCGCCGGTGGATTTCGAGCTCGGCGTGATCGCGGGCAACCGCTCGCTCAACCCGTATTTCTCCTCGCTGATCGCGGGGCCGGACGATGGCAAGGTCTCGGTCGCCTCCACCCGGGTAGAGGGCATGGCCGATCACATCACCCTGCCGGTCACGCATACCTTCATGATGAACAACCCGCTGGTCATCGCGCAGGTGACAGAGTTCCTCGCGCATGGCCGCTTCGATCCCGACCTGACACTTGCCGACGTGATCTTCGGGCGCGACGAGAAATGAACCTGCCCGCGCTCACGCTGACGGGGGCCGAGTTCCTCTGGCCCGACGGCCCCGGCCCCGGCCCGCTCAGCCTGCGCGACGGGCTGATAACCGACGATCCCGCCCCGCGCCGCGTTGACCTGTCAGGCTTTCTCGTGCTGCCGGGGATGGTGGACGCGCATGGCGACGGGTTCGAGCATCACCTCGCCCCGCGCCGCGGCGCCCTCGCCGAGCCCGCCCTCGGCCTGCCCGCCGCCGAGGCCGAGCTGGCGGCAAGCGGCATCTCCACCGCGATGCTGGCGCAGTTCGTCAGCTGGGAGGGCGGGATGCGCGGGCCAGAGTTCGCCGCCCGGATGCTTTCAGCGCTCGATCATGCGCGCGACGGGCTCGCCACCGACCTGCGCGTCCAGCTTCGGCTGGAAACCGCGTTTCTCGATGCCTACCCTGCGCTCGAGGAAATGGTCGCGCGCCACCGCGTCGGCTACGTGGTGTTCAACGACCATGTCCCCCACGCGGCGCTGGCTGCCGACAAACGCCCACCGCGCCTCACCGGGCAGGCGCTCAAGGCCGGACGCAGCCCCGAGGCGCATCTCGCGCTCCTGCAGCGCCTGCACGGCAACGCCGCCGAGGTGCCCGCCGCCCTCGACGCCCTCGCCGCGCGGCTCACCGCCCAAGGCGTGCGCCTTGGCAGCCACGATGACACCACCGCCGGGGATCGCCACGCCGCCCATGCCCGCGGCGCGCGCATCGCAGAGTTCCCCGAGACGGTGGCCGCGGCAGAGACCGCCCGCGAGTTGGGAGACGCGGTGGTGATGGGGGCACCCAACCTCGTGCGCGACGGATCGCACAAGGGCAACGCCGGGGCGCGCGAGATGGTGGCCGCCGGTCTCGTCACCGCGCTCGCCTCGGACTACCACCCGCCCTCGCTCGCCCGCGCGGCCTTTGCCCTCGTCGATGCCGGCATCTGCGACCTCGCGGCGGCATGGTCCCTCGTCTCACGCGGGCCCGCGCGGATGCTCGGACTCGGCGACCGCGGCGAATTGCGCCCCGACCTGCGCGCCGACCTCACGGTGATCGACCCGGCCACCCGCCGGGTCACGGCCACGATCAGCGGCGGGCGGGTGAGCTACCTCTCCGGCGAGGCGGCGGCGCGGTTCCTGGGCTAGGGCCGCCACCTGACGCGCGGAACCGGGCGGCGGCGGTTGGCCTATTCCTGCCATTCCATGCAACAGTCGAGGTGCCGCGCAGCGCCCGACCGCGGGTGGGCGCTCAACCGGATGTGGTCCTCGCTTTATGGTACCAAATACTGCAACAATTGTGCGGAGTTAGACGTCACAAAAGCGCCCGCCCGGGGGGCGGTCGGGCGCTGCGCGGCGGCGCGTGAACGCGCCTTTACTCCGCGCATTGGCACCAAGCTGTGAGGGTCCGCTCCAGGCCATTCATCACGTCACCCATCCCCCCCCGCCATCGGGCAGCGTGACACCGTGAATGGGCGCGCCTCTGGACATCGCGCCCCACCCGCGCTCTACATGCCGCCATGACCGATCCGATCTATGCAATCCCCGACATCCACGGGCAGGACGCCCTTCTCGAAGAGGCGCTCGACCGCATCGCCCGCGATGGCGGGCCGGGCGCGCGGGTGGTGTTTCTCGGCGATCTCGTGGATCGCGGCCCCGACAGCCGCGCGGTGATCGAGCGGCTGATGCTGGGCCAGGCCGAGGGCCGCCCGTGGACGGTGCTGCGCGGCAATCACGACCAGATGTTCCTGGACTTCCTCGACAGCGCGACACTGCATTCGCCGCGCGTGTCCTCGGGACTTGCGTGGCTCCACTTCCACCTCGGCGGGGCCGCGACACTCGCCTCCTACGGCGTCGCCGCAGCCGACCCGGAGGTGGCCCATGCCGAGGCCCGGACCGAGGTGCCGCAGACGCATCGCGACTGGCTTGCCTCCCTGCCGCTCTGGTACAAGGCCGGGCCGCTGCTCTTCGTCCACGCCGGGATCCGCCCCGGTTTCGCGCTCGACGCCCAGGGCCCCGACGATCTGATGTGGATCCGCGCGGGGTTTCTCGACCACCCCGACCCGCACCCGTGGCTGGTGGTCCACGGCCACACCGCGCTCGACCACCCCGCCCATTTCGGCAACCGCATCGACCTCGACGGCGGCGCCGGGTTTGGCCGCGCGCTCTGGCCCGCGGTGTTCGAGGGTCGCGACTGCTGGCTTCTGGACGACACCGGTCGCGTGCCCCTCACTCCCGCCGGATGATCCCGGTGATCGCCGCCGCCCCGACGGCGGTGACGATCCAGCCGAACAGCTTGAGAAACCACGAAAGCACCCATGCCACGCTGCCCCATGCGGTCGCCGTGGTCGCGGTCCAGGCCGCCTCCTGCCCCAGATCGACCAGCGGGATGAACACATCCGCCGCATAGGTCGCGGCGGCAAAGGTCTGGTAATGCTGCCCCACCTCCGACGCCTCCCACGCCAAGGCAGGCATGTCGGGATTGGTCGCCATCGCCTGCGCCCAGTGCGGCGAGGTGAGGATAATGTCGGAATTCGGAACCATGCCGCCAAAGTTCCAGACCCAGAGATAGAACGATCCCATCACGGCAATCGTGCCAATCAACCAAATCAGCACCCTTTGTGGCGCATGACCATACCCGACCATCGTGCGCAGCGCTCCATGCCAGAGCGGCCTGATGCGCAGTTCCAACCCAAGTCTGGCCAGCCGGTTCTGAATCTCGTGATGATCTGACGGCGTCACCTGCGCATCGCGCCGCTCACGTAGGTCGCGTTGTTCCTCAAGTGCGCGGCGTTTCCAGTCTCGCGCGAGCAGGATTTCCTTCTCCAACCGTACCCGCCGCGCGTCGCCTGTATGCCCCATGCTTTGCATCACATGGGCAAGCTGCTCATAGGGCTGCGGGCGAAACTCTTCGGCAGCAACGGCATCCTTAGCCAGCCATTTCAACCGCATCCGGGTATCCATTGGTCCGTGAATACGCTCATACCGAAACCCGTTGAGATGGAGGTGCCCGATCTTCTCCCAACTCGCCGTGTCATCCGCCAGGTCCCCGACCCTGGCCCCGTTCAGGCCCACCGCCCCGCTGACCGCCTCGACCTCGCGCCAGATGACTGCCACAGCCTCCATCTTCTGCGCGTTCAGCGCGTCGCCCTCCGCAGCCTCGAACCGCGCACCGTTGCAAGCCAACTGCCCGCCGATTTCAGCCCCGGACAGGCTCACCTCTCCCGTCGCCGTGACCCCGCTCAGGAACACGGCGCCCGTCACCCGCGCGCCCTGCGCGTTCAGCGCCGTGCCCTCCGCGTTCTCGAACCGCGCCCCCTCGCAAGCCAACTGCCCGCCGATTCCGGCCCCGGACAGGCTGACCTTCCCCGTCGCCGTGACCCCGTGCAGGAACACGTCGCCCGTCACCCGCGCGCCCTCCGCGTTCAGCGCCTTACCCTTTGCAGTCTTGAACCGCGCACCATCGCAAGCCAACTGCCCGCCGATTTCAGCACCAGCCAGGGTCACCTGCTCGGTCGCCGTCACCTCGCGCAGGAAAACATCACCCGTCACCCGCGCGCCCTGCGCGTTCAGCCCCGGCAGGTGGCTTTTGCTAAGGTTCAGGATTTCGAACCGCGCTTGCAGCGCCTCGATCTGGGTCTCAAAGCGACAAGCGAGAAGTCCAGTCACCCCCTTTGCAGTCGCGAAATCCAGGTCGAGCGTGTCCGTCACATAGGCCCCCATCAGAGCCACCCCCGCATCCTGCGTCGGGCAGGTCTCGCACCCCCCGCAGATCAGATAGCGCAGGATGTCGGCCCGGACGGTCCGCGCATCGCTCGGGCCAGCGGGCAGCTTGCCATCCCCCAGAACTGTCGGCTCCCCCGCCCGGCAATTCTCCAGCAGGGTTTTCTCCGCGGTGGTGAGTGTCGCCGCGTCGATGTCGTCATGGGTCCGGATCATCATCACATGTCACTCGCGCAAGGGGATATCGGGGCGTTGTCCAGACAACCACCTTACCCATTCCCTGACAAGCCGCGCGCTTCCCCCGCGAACCTCCCGGTTCGTGCGCTGAACCTGCAGGTTCGCCCGATGTGCCCCCATGTCACCGTTGCCTTCGCGACCGCCCTGTGGCTACTCTCCATGCAACCAGACAGGGAGGACCCCCATGACCGATATCGTGATTCTCGACGGCTGCCGCACCGCCATCGGCACGTTCGGCGGCAGCCTCGCGGGCACGCCGCCCACGACGCTCGGAACTATCGTTGCAAAAGAAGCACTTGCGCGATCCGGCGTCGAGGGCGGGCAGATCGGTCACGTGGTCTACGGCCATGTCATCAACACCGAGCCGCGCGACATGTATGTCAGCCGTGTCAGCGCCATCGACGCCGGCATTCCCGACACGGCGCCCGCGATGAACGTCAACCGCCTCTGCGGCTCCGGCGCACAAGCCATTGTTTCCGTTGTGCAATCCCTTATATTGGGCGATGCCGATTTCGGCCTCGCCGGCGGTGTCGAGAACATGAGCCGCTCGCCCTTCATCATCCCCGATCAGCGCTGGGGCGCCAAGATGGGCGACGTAACAACGCGCGACATGATGCTCGGCGCGCTCAACTGTCCGTTCGGCACCGGCCACATGGGCGTGACGGCAGAAAATGTCGCGTCGGAACATGGGGTTAGCCGCACCGACCAGGACGCCTTCGCACTCGAGAGCCAGCGCCGCGCCGCGCTCGCCATCGAAGAGGGGCGGTTCAAGTCGCAGATCGTGCCGGTCGAGGTGCGCGTGAAGCGCGACATGGTCCCCTTCGACACCGACGAGCACCCCAAGCCCACGACGCCCGAGGCGCTCGCCGGTCTACGCCCGGTGTTCCAGAAGGACGGCAGCGTAACCGCCGGAAATGCAAGCGGAATCAACGACGGTGCCGCCGCGCTCGTGTTTGCCCGTGCCGAGGCTGCGGAGGGCGCGGGCCTCAAGCCGCGCGCCCGGGTTCTGGGCTATGCCCATGCCGGGGTGCGCCCCGAGGTAATGGGCATCGGCCCGGTCCCGGCGGTGGAAAAACTGCTGGCGCGCACCGGGCTGTCGGCCTCGGATTTCGACGTGGTGGAATCCAACGAAGCCTTTGCAGCCCAGGCACTTGCGGTCAACAAGGGCCTCGGTCTCGACCCCGCCCGCGTTAACCCGAATGGCGGCGCCATCGCACTCGGCCACCCCGTCGGCGCCACCGGGGCAATCCTCACCGTCAAGGCGCTTTACGAGCTCGAGCGGACCGGGGGCAAACGCGCGCTCATCACCATGTGCATCGGCGGCGGTCAGGGCATCGCGCTCGCCATCGAGACGCTCTGAGCCTTTATTTTCTAGCTTTAACCGCTTGTTCACGACGATGCCGGATTGTGGGATGACCACGATCCGGCGCGGCGGAGGGCAGGCATGAGCCTGGCAAACAAGCTGGCAGAGGAACGGCGCGCGCGCCTCGCCGCCGAACGTCTGCTGGAACAGAAACAGGCGGAACTGCACGCCGCCAACCGCAAGCTCGGGCTGCACGCCCGCGCGCTCAGTCACGAGATCACCGAGACACGCGCCGAAGTCCAGACCGTGCGCAACGAGAACCAGCGCGTCAAATCCGATCTCAGCGTCGCCCATGAGAAGATAGAGATCGCCGAACGCCGGCTCTGGCACTCGATCCAGACCATCGAGGACGGCTTCGCCTTCTTCGATGCCGATAGCCGGATGATCGCCGCCAACGACGCCTGGCTTGCCGTGTTCGACGGGGTCGAGGCGGTTCGGCCAGGCGTTAGCTATATTGAGATTTTGCAGGTCATCACCGAGGAGGGCATCGTCAATATCGGCGACATGAGTCCGCATGCCTGGCGCGAGCGCATGCTCGACCGCTGGCAGGGTCCCGCCCCCGAGCCCGAAGTAATCCGGTTGTGGAACGGGCACTATATCCGCCTCACCGACCGGCGCGGCGCAGGCGGCGACATGGTTAGCCTGGTGCAGAACATCACCGCCACGATCCGCTACGAGAAGGAATTGAAAGAGGCCCGCCGCCGTGCCGAGGCCGCGAACCGCGCCAAATCCGCCTTTCTCGCCAACATGAGCCACGAAATCCGCACACCGATGAACGGAGTTGTGGGCATGGCCGACCTGCTGATGGAGGGCACGCTCGACGACGAGCAGCAGCTCTATGTCAACACCATCAAGCATTCGGCAGAGGCTCTTCTCGTCATCATCAACGACGTGCTGGACTATTCCAAGATCGAGGCCGACAGGCTCGTCCTGCATCCCGAGCCCTTCGACCTGGAGCGTTGCATTCACGAGCTTGTCACGCTGATGCAGGCCCATGCCCGCGATCGTGGGATCAACCTGCTGGTGGATTACGACCTGTTCCTGCCGACGCAGTTCATCGGCGACCCGGGGCGTATCCGCCAGATCCTGACCAATCTCGTGGGCAACGCGGTCAAGTTCACCGAGGCCGGGCACGTGATGATCCGCGTCACCGGCATGCAGGCCGACGAGGGGGCTGACGCCGATATTCGCATCGCCATCGAGGATACCGGCATCGGCATTCCACCCGACAAGCTCGATCACATATTCGGCGAATTCAACCAGGCAGACGACGCGCAGAGCCGCAAGTTCGAAGGCACCGGGCTGGGCCTCGCCATCTCGCGCAAGCTTGTGCGGCTGATGGGCGGGGATCTGTGGGTCGAGTCGGAACAGGGGGGCGGCTCGACCTTCGGTTCTCGCTGCCCCTGCCTTCGGCCGAGGTAGCCATGCCCGAGGACGCAGGCCCCGATCCAGCACTCACACGCGCGCTGGTGGTCGAGCCGCACGATACTTGCCGCGCCCTGCTTGAACGCCAGCTTGGCGCACTCGGCCGGCAGGTAACCGCCTGTGCGGATGCCCGCGCCGCGCTCGATCTTGTCGCCGCCGACGCGCCCGATCTGGTCATCTGCGACCACCACATACCGGGTATGGACGGGTTCGAGCTTGCCACCGCGCTGCGTGCGGGGGGGTATGCTATGCACATCATCGTGCTGAGCACCAATTCCGGCAGCGCCGCCCAGGATCCAGCGTATGGCGACGTTCAGGCGGTGCTCCAGAAACCGGTGGCGCGGCGTGATCTCATCACCGCGCTTGCCGCGCTCTCCGCGCCGGGTCCTGTCATCGCGTCAGCCGGTGACGGGTGCGACAAGAACCGCGCCCCCGTCACACCGCGCGCGATGCGGGTGCTCGCCGCCGAGGACAACAAGACCAACCGCCTCGTTTTTTCCAAGATGGTTCAGACGCTCGATATCGACCTGACCTTCGCCGAGAACGGGCGCGAGGTGGTCGCGCTTTTTCAGAGCGTGGTGCCCGATATCGTGTTCATGGACATATCCATGCCCGAGATGGACGGCAAGGATGCCACCCGCGCCATCCGCATGATCGAGGCCAACACGGGCGGGCACGTACCGATTGTGGCGATGACCGCCCATGCAATGTCGGGGGACGATGCCGATATCTTCGCCGCCGGGCTCGATCACTACCTGCCCAAGCCGCTCAAGCGCGCGGCCATCGTCGAGCACATCACCGCGGCGGCAGACCCGGCGTTGCGCCCGCCCGAAGGCACGGCAGCTCAGGCAGCGGGTTGATCGCGCAGGAACACGGGCCGGTCGGGCGCTGACAAGGCGGGCGCGTGCCGGTAGCCACCGGTGTCGAAATCAGAGAGGCTCTCCGGGTCACACAACCGATTCTGGATGATGAAACGTGCCATCGCGCCGCGCGCGCGCTTGGCATAGAAGCTCACGATCTTTGGCTCGCCGCCCCGCTCTTCCATGAAAACCGGCGTCACCACCCGCAGCCCGAGCGCGGCCAGATCGACCGCGCCGAAATATTCCTGGCTCGCGCAGTCCACAAGCGTATCGGTGCCGATCTCCTCGGCCTGCGCCTTGAGCGTCCGGGCAATCTTGTCACCCCAGTAGTCGTAAAGCGTCTTGCCACGATCAGTCGCGAGACGGCTGCCCATTTCCAGACGATAGGGCTCGATGGCATCGAGCGGACGCAAGAGACCATAAAGCCCCGACAGGATACGGAAATGATCCTGTGCCCAGGCCATCTCGTCCGGGTCCAGCGAGCCGGCCTCCAGCCCTTGGTAGGTGTCACCGGCAAAGGCGAGCGCGGCGGGCTTCACCTCCATCGTGCCGAACGCGGAGAACCGGTCAACGTTAAGCCGGGCGAGGCTGTCGCTGATCTTCATCAGCTTTTGCAACTCGCCCGCGTCGAGGCCGCGCGCCACCTGCGCCAGTTCTTCGGCCTCGGTGCGAAAGGCGGGGCACGTGGGCGTGATACCGTGAGCGGGACTCATGTCCATCTTCTTGGCGGGTGAGACGACAACCAGCATGCGCGAAATCCCTCTCGTGACGGCAACGGGTGTGAGTTAGCCCGCCATCCGCAGAACGTCCAGAAAGGCCGGGCCGAAACGTTCGGCCTTTTGCGGACCCATGCCGGGCAGGCGTTCCAACGCCTCAAGCGTCGAAGGCCGCCGCTCGGCGATCTGGCGAAGGGTGGAATGGGTGCAGGACAGGGGGCGCAGCGTGCCACAATCGCCGCGCGCCAAGTCACGCTGCACCTCTATCAGCCGGTCATAGACCTCGCCCGCCGCGCGCCCCGCCAGTTTGCGCCGGGTCGGATGCACCTCTTCCACCGCGCCGTTGATGACCTCGAGAAATGCCGCGCCGTACCGCTCCAGCTTGGTCGCGCCCACGCCCCCGATCCGGGCCATCGCGTCGAGATCGGCGGGCCGGGTCTCGGCCATCTCGATCAGCGTGCGATCGTTGAACACGATGTAGGCGGGCACGCCCGCCGCCTCGGCCAGCGCGCGGCGTTTCGCCTTGAGCGCCGACAGGAGCGGCGCGTCCTCCTCCGACACCAGCGCCTTGACCGCCGGGCGCGGCGTGCGCTCCGCTACCTCGCGGCGCAGACGGATCGGGATCTCGGCCCGCAGGATCGGGCGGGCGGCCTCGGTCATCACCAGGGCACCGTGCCGTTCGGGATCGGGGCGTACCAGATCGTGCCCCATCATCTGCCGGAACACCCCCTGCCAGCCGCGCCGGTCCATGTCGCGGCCCACACCAAAGGTGGGCAGATCGTCATGCCCCCGCGCGCGCACCTTGTCCGTCGGATTGCCCATCAGAATGTCGATCAGATGCCCGGCACCAAAGCGTTCCTCGGTGCGCAGGATCGCCGAGAGCGCCTTTTGCACCGCCTCGGTGCCATCGAATGTCTCGGGCGGCGTCTCGCACAGGTCGCAATGACCGCAGGGCGCGGCCTGCTCGCCGAAGTAGCGCAACAGCGCTACCCGGCGACATTCCAGCGTCTCGGCAAGACCCAGAAGCGCATTGAGCCGCCCGTGATCCGCCCCGCGCCGTTCAGGCGGGGCGAGTCCCTCGTCGATTTGCGTGCGGCGCAGCCGGATGTCGTCGGGGCCATAGAGGGTGAGCGTCTCGGCAGGTGCGCCGTCGCGCCCGGCGCGCCCGATTTCCTGGTAGTAGGCCTCGATGGATTTAGGCAGGTCGGCATGGGCGACCCAGCGGATATCGGGCTTGTCCACGCCCATGCCGAAGGCGACCGTGGCCACCACGATCAGCCCGTCCTCGGTGTTGAAGCGGTGCTCGACATGGCGGCGCCGATCGGCCTCCATCCCGCCGTGATAGGCGCAGGCGTTGTGCCCGGTCTCGGAGAGCGCCTGCGCGAGGCTCTCGGTCTTGGCACGGGTGCCGCAATAGACGATGCCGGATTGTCCCTTGCGTGCGGCGGCAAAGCTCAGGATCTGCTGGCGCGGCTTGTCCTTGGCAGCAAAGGCGAGATGGATGTTGGGCCGGTCGAAGCCGTGCAGGAAGACCTCCGGCGGCTGTCCGTCGAAGAGCTTGGCCACGATCTCGTCACGGGTTTCGGCATCGGCGGTCGCGGTGAAGGCGGCAAGCGGCACATTGAGCGCGCGCCGAAGCGCTCCGATACGCAGGTAATCGGGGCGGAAATCATGGCCCCACTGGCTGACGCAATGCGCCTCGTCCACGGCGATCAGGCTGACGCCAATGCGCCGCAGCATCCCGAGCGCCGCACCGGCGGCGAGCCGTTCGGGCGCGATGTAGAGCAGCTTGAGCCGCCGCTCCTCTAGCGCGGCCCAGACCTCGGCGGTCTCCTCCTCGGTATTGCCGGAGGTGAGCGCGCCCGCCTCGACCCCTGCCGCGCGCAAGGCCCGCACCTGGTCGCGCATCAGCGCGATGAGCGGAGAGATGACCACCGTCACCCCCTCGCGCATCATCGCAGGTAGCTGGAAACACAGGGATTTGCCGCCCCCGGTGGGCATGATGGCGAGCGTGTTGCAGCCGGTGGCGACGGTGTGGACGATCTCTTCCTGCCCCGGACGGAACGCGTCGAACCCGAAGACATCGCGCAAAAGCGTGGCAGCGCTCGGCATGGCAGTCCTGTAAGATTTTATTATCTGCTCTTACGGGAAGTGTTTCACACTAAGATTCGGTGAACAAGACCCTGCCTCAGTAAAACGCCGCCGCATTGTTCATCAGGATGATCCGCAGCGCGTAGACCCCGATCAGCACCACCAGCGGCGCGAGGTCGATGCCCCCCATGTTCGGCAGGATGCGACGCACCGGAGCATAGAGCGGCTCCAGCAGCCGGTTAAGCGCGTACCAGATCTGCGCCACCAGTTGCTGCCGGAGGTTCAGCACCTGGAAATTGATGAGCCAAGACATGACGACGTGCGCGATGACGAAGAACCAAAGCACATCGAGCAGCAGCATCAGGATCTGGAAAAGCGATTGCATGGTGGCCTGGCCCTCTTGTCTGAACGCCCCAAGACCTATGCGGGCTCGGGCGCGAGCGCAAGCCTGACGCGCGGTCGCGGTTGACGCCGGGCCAACCGCCTGCCAAGGCCGCGCCGGAACCACCGGAGACGCCCCATGTATCCCGTCATACGCCTGTTTTGGCAACTTTGGCGCCACCGCAACGACCCGCCGCTGCCGGTCACCGGAACCCATGTTTCGCACCACACCTGCCTGCCCTGGGATATCGACCTGTGGCGCGAGCTCAATAATGGGCGCACGCTCACGCTCTACGATCTAGGTCGCATCCCGCTTGCCGGGCGCGTCGGGCTGATCGCGGTGCTGCGGCGCGAACGCTGGGGGCTGACGATGGCGGGGGCGAGCGTGCGATATCGCCGCCGCGTCCGCATGTTCGACCGGATCGAGATGCGATCGCGGCTGTTGTCGTGGGATGCGCGGTTCATGTATCTTGAGCAATCCATGTGGCGGCGTGACGGAGAGTGCGCCAACCACATCCTCTACCGTGCGGCTATGACCGGGCGCGAAGGGATCGTGCCGCCTGCCGACGTGCTGGACGCGCTTGGGCACCCCGGGCTCGCCGCGCCGCCCCTGCCCGGCTGGGTCCGAGCGTGGATCGAGGCCGATGCCGCGCGCCCCTGGCCGCCGATGCAGGACCCCATAGAGGAATAGCTTGCCAGCCCGCGCCCGAGCCTGTCTTATCGCGGAAAACGGGCAGGGGACGGCATGGCGGAGATCTCGACGCGCAAGCGCATCTGGGGCTGGTTTTTCTTCGACTGGGCGAGCCAGCCTTATCACACGCTCCTCATCACCTTCATTTTCGGCCCCTATTTCGCCTCTGTCGCCGCCGAGTATTACATGAATACCGGCCTGCCCGAGCACGCGGCGGACGCGCGCGCGCAGGCGCTGTGGTCCACCGGGTTGACGGTCAGCGGGCTCATCATCGGGCTTGGTGCGCCAATCATGGGCGCCTTCGCCGACACCACGGGACGGCGGCTGCCGTGGATCATGGTGTTTTCGCTCATGTACGTGGTCGGGGCCGCGTCGATCTGGGGGATGATGCCCGACGGGTCGAACCTGTGGTTCGGCCTGCTGGCCTTCGGCGTCGGCTTCATCGGGGCGGAATACGCGCTCATATTCATCAACTCGCAGCTTCCGTCGCTCGGTAACGAGGAAGAGGTCGGCGCGCTTTCGGGCTCGGGCTTTGCCTTTGGCTACGCGGGCGGGGTGGTATCGCTCTTGCTCATGCTGGCGCTCTTCGTCGAACAGCCGAGCGGCAAGACCCTGATCGGCCTCGACCCGGCTTTCGGCCTGGATGCAGCGGCGCGCGAGGGGACGCGCTTTGTCGGGCCGTTCACGGCGTTGTGGTTCGCGCTCTTCATGGTGCCCTATTTCCTGTGGGTGCGCGATACCGGCCCGCCGCGGCAGGGGCGAGGCATGCGCGACGCACTCGAGCTTCTTGTCAACACGATCAAGGGCTTGCGCCATCGCCTGAGCCTGAGCGCCTATCTCGGCTCGTCGATGTTCTACCGCGATGCGCTCAACGGTCTTTACGGCTTCGGCGGCACCTACGCCATTCTCGTGCTCAACTGGTCGATCACCTCGGTGGGTATCTTCGGAATCCTCGGCGCGATCTCGGCGGCGCTGTTCAGCTGGCTGGGCGGCAAGCTGGATGCCCGCTTCGGGCCCAAGCCGGTTATTGTCGCGGCGATCTGGGGGCTGATCGCGGTCTGCGTGACGATCGTGGGGATGGACCGGAGCCAGATATTCGGCGTCCCGCTGGCCGAGGGATCGGCCCTTCCGGATGCTGTATTCTTTGGTTGCGGCGTGCTGATCGGGGGCTTGGGCGGCACGCTTCAGGCGGCAAGCCGGACCCTCATGGTGCGCCACACCGATCCCGCCGCCCCGACCGAGAATTTCGGGCTTTACGGGCTGTCGGGACGGGCTACCGCCTTTCTCGCCCCGGCGCTGATCGGCCTCGTCACCACCATGTCAGGCAGCGCGCGGATCGGCATCGCGCCGGTCATCGGGCTTTTCGTGATCGGGTTGTTGCTGCTAAGATGGGTCAGGTCCGAGGGAGATCGCATATCATGAGATGCATCGCCGCACTCATCGCATCACTGGCGCTTGGCGGGTGCATGGATGCGCAGGAACGCGCGCCCACCCCCGGCATCTTGTCGAGCCAGAGCATCCCCGCCTCGATGCAAGGGGTTCATGCCAAACAACTTTTTGGCGCACAGCCGCGCGGAAGCGAGCATGCGCCGGCCGCCTATGGCAGCTATGCCAAGGGCTGTCTCGCCGGGGCAGTGGCCCTGCCTGAAAGCGGCCCCACCTGGCAAGCCATGCGCCTGAGCCGCAACCGCAACTGGGGTCACCCTGAAACCATTGATCTCATTCGAAAATTATCCCGCCACGCCGCAGAGCAGCCGGGCTGGAACGGGCTCTACGTCGGCGATATCAGCCAGCCCCGCGGAGGGCCGATGCTGTCGGGGCATCGCAGTCACCAGATGGGGCTGGACGCGGATATCTGGCTACGGCCCGCCGACGATCTGGCACTGAACCGCGCGGCGCGGGAAAATATCTCTTCGATTTCAATGAGAAGGGAGAATGGTGCCTATACCAACGGCAACTGGACACGCGCGCATCACGAGATCGTCAAGGCCGCGGCCAAGGATCGGCGCACCGCGCGCATCTTCATCTTTCCCGGGGCCAAGGTGCAGATGTGCAAGAATGAAACCGGGGATCGCGCCTGGCTGCGCAAGGTGCGGCCGTGGTGGGGGCACCATTACCATTTCCATGTGCGGCTGAATTGTCCTGAAAATGCAAGGGGTTGCGTGGAACAGGCCGCGCCGCCACCGGGCGATGGCTGTGCCGAGGCGCAACAATGGGTGCGCAACATCCTGAACCCGCCGCCGCCCGACCCGGACGCGCCCAAGCCCAAGCCCCGGCGCGAATTGACGATGGCCGACCTGCCGAGGCAATGCGTGGCGGTGCTGCAGGCCGAATGAATCAGCATCCTGCGTCGGATTTTTCCCCCGCCACATGATTTTGTTTTGACATGGGCGGAATTTGTGGCACGCTTGTCTCAGGTTCAACAAAGCGAAAGGAGGTGGTCCAGTGTCTATAGAGGTATTGGAGCGAGGTGTCGGGACAGTCCGGGAGGCCGCCGTCTAGGGCAGCCCCGAGGCGAAAGCCACCCGGATTGGCGCGTGCCTGACCGGCCCGCCTCCGTGACTTCTGGAGGGCCGTCCCGAACCGGGGCGGCCCTTTTCAACCTGTAGGTTCGCGGCTCGAACCGCACGGTTCACGCCAACCTGCGACCGCCGCGTTAACCGGATCTGCCCATGCTGAGGATTACCGACGACATCGCCATCGAGGATTGGGAGCTGACCGAGCAGTTCATCCGCGCCTCGGGTCCCGGCGGGCAGAACGTCAACAAGGTAGCGAGCGCGGTCGAGCTGCGCTTCGAGGCGGACCGCTCGCCCAACCTGCCCGGCCCCGTGAAGGCGCGGCTCCGGCGGTTGGCGGGGCGGCGCTGGACCAAGGAAGGCGCGGTGGTGCTGCAATGCGACGAGACCCGCAGCCAGACCCGCAACCGCGAGATCGTGCGTGACCGGTTGGCCGAATTGATCCGGCAAGCCACGGTCAAGCCCAAGCGACGTGTCCCGACGCGGGTCTCGGCCAACCAGAAGCGCAAGCGCGTTGCGGCGAAGAAGCAGCGCGGCGAGGTCAAGGCGCTGCGCGGGCGCGTGGACGGGGAGGAGTGAGGGCCGGGCAGATTGAACCGGATACCAGGAATTGGTATATTGCGGTCAAAGGAGATACCCCATGCCCCGCAACACCTCGGTCGTGCTCAGCGACCACTTCAACGAGTTCATCGCTCGCGCCGTGGAAAGCGGCCGCTACAACTCGGCCAGCGACGTGGTGCGCGCGGGGTTGCGGATGCTGGAACGTCAGGAGGCGGAACTGGAGTTCGACAGACTGAAGGCCAGCCTTGAGGAGGCCGACAGGCAGGCGGCGAGCGGTGAAACCCTCGACGTCGATCCCGAACGCTTCCTCGCTGCCAAGCGCAAAGCATCGGCGTGACGGGATTTCGCCTGACACGGGCGGCGATGGCCGACCTGAATGACATCTGGGATTATTCAAGCGCAACATGGGGACCGGCCCAAGCGGAAGCCTATATCTCCGGGATATTCGAATGTTTCGCCCGCGCGGTGGCCGCACCGGGGACAGGGCGCGACCGGTCCGTCTTCGTGCCGGGTGCACGATCGCTGAAAACCGGGCAACACCTCGTGTTCTTCCGTCAGGGTGGGTCGGATGTCGTGATCCTGCAGGTGGTGAATGAGCGACGCAACTGGGCGGCGCTGAGTTTTGCGGACGAACAGGACTGACGTCACACCCATCCCGGCTTCTTCTTGGCACAAATACCCACACGGCGGGGCGCAGACCCGCCGCCGCCGGTAACGCAGCGTTCACGGGTGACAAGCGCGCGCAGGCGAGGCATCACGGGGATAAGCCAAGGGAGAGAGCCATGACCGATTATCCGCATCTTCTCGCGCCCCTCGATCTGGGCCATGTCACGCTGAAGAACCGCGTGCTCATGGGCTCTATGCATACCGGGCTGGAGGAGACGCGCGACTGGAACCGGGTGGCGGAATTCTATGCCGCGCGCGCGCGGGGCGGTGTGGGGCTGATGGTCACCGGCGGCATGGCGCCCAATCGCGAGGGCGGGGTGTTTCCCGGGGCAGCGGGCCTGTTCACGCCCGAGGATATCGCCAATCACCGGATTGTCACCGACCGGGTGCACGACGCGGGCGGGCTCATTGCCATGCAGATCCTGCACGCCGGGCGCTATGCCTATGGCAAGGAATGCGTGGCGCCCTCGGCCATCAAGTCGCCGATTTCGCCGTTCACGCCCACGGAGCTGGACGAGGCGGGGATCGAGAAGCAGATCGCCGATATCGTCACGGCGGCAGAGCGCGCCCGCGAGGCGGGGTATGACGGTGTCGAGATCATGGGCAGCGAGGGCTATTTCCTCAACCAGTTCCTCGTCACCCACACCAACAAGCGCACGGATCGCTGGGGCGGCTCTTACGAGAACCGGATGCGCCTGCCGCTGGAGGTGGTGCGCCGGGTGCGCGCGGCGCTGGGGCCGGATTCCATCCTGATCTATCGCCTGAGCATGATCGACCTCGTCCCCGAGGGCAGCACCCATGCAGAGGTGGTGCAACTGGCGCAGGCGGTGGAGGATGCGGGCGCGTCCATCCTCAACACCGGGATCGGCTGGCACGAGGCGCGGGTGCCGACGATTGCCACGAGCGTCCCGCGGGCGGGATGGGCCTGGGTCACGCAAAAGCTGATGGGCAAGGTGGGTATCCCGGTCATCACCTCGAACCGGATCAACACGCCCGAGGTGGCCGAGGGCCTGCTGTCGGAGGGCGTGGCCGACATGGTGAGCATGGCGCGGCCCTTCCTCGCCGATGCGGAGTTCGTCAAGAAGGCCGCCGAGGGGCGCAGCAAGACCATCGCACCCTGTATCGCCTGCAACCAGGCGTGCCTCGATCACACGTTCAGCGGAAAGCTCACCTCTTGCCTCGTCAACCCGCGCGCCTGCCACGAGACGGAGCTGGTGATCGCGCCCACCGAGGCCCCCAAGCGCATCGCGGTGGTCGGCGCGGGGCCGGCGGGGCTGTCGGCGGCAATCACGGCGGCGGGGCGCGGGCATGGCGTGACGCTATTTGACCGCGCGGGCGAGATCGGCGGGCAGCTCAACATGGCCCGCGTGATCCCCGGCAAGGAGGAGTTTCACGGGCTGGTGGACTGGTTCGGCGTGATGGTCGCCGAGGCAGGTGTCGAGGTGAAGCTGGGGCAGGATGTGCGCGCAAATGACCTCGCAGGCTTCGACGAGGTGATCATCGCCACCGGGGTGATCCCGCGCGACCCGGGCATCCCCGGACAGGACGGCCCCAACGTGGTGAATTACATCGACGTGCTGCGCGGAAAGGCAAAGGTGGGCAAGCGCGTCGCCGTGGTGGGCGCGGGTGGGATCGGCTTCGACGTGGCGGAATTCCTGGTCCACGCGGGCGAGAGCCCGACCGAGAATATCGCGCTCTGGCGCGAGGAATGGGGGGTGGGCGACCCGGCAGACGTGCGTGGCGGGCTGGCCCCGCAAGGGCCGCAGCCCGAGCCGCCCGCGCGTGCCGTGACGATGTTGCAGCGCAAGGCCGAGCGGCCCGGCAAGCGGCTGGGCAAGACCACGGGGTGGATTCACCGCGCGGCGCTCCGGATGAAGGGGGTCGAGATGGTGAGCGGCGTCAATTACGAGCGGATCGACGGCGACGGGCTGCACATCAGTTTCGGCGAGGCGCGGGAAAACCCGACGCTGATCGAGGCCGACACGATCGTGCTCTGCGCCGGGCAGTTGAGCGAGCGCAGCCTGGCCGATGCGTTGGAGGCCCGTGGCGTCACGGTCCACGTGATCGGCGGCGCGGATGTCGCCGCCGAGTTGGACGCGAAACGCGCCATAGACCAGGGCACACGGCTGGCCGCGGCGCTCTGAACGGCCCCCTCCGGCGCGGGGGGGTCGCCCGCGAAAGTGGAGGCGCTGGCCGACAGCGCGGCGGCGAATGTCACTACGATATGCGGTTTCATGGCATATCCGCCCTGAATGCGACCACAACTCGGGCAAAGCATACCCCGCAGGACAGATCATCGCCTCAATTTGCCGTGTTTCGGTGTTTCCGGTGCGGCGATAATTCCGACAACACCCCGATATTGTCAGTCGCGCGCCGCAGTTGCGCCTGATTTTTCCGCCACACCATCAGGTGATCGGAGAATGAGGTAGCAGTATGGATCGCCTGACGGAAATGGAGGCCTTTGCCACGGTGGTGGACCAGGGCGGGTTTACCGACGCGGCCCGCAAGATGGGTATTTCGAAATCCGCCGTGTCCAAGCATGTCTCTTCGCTAGAGGCGCGCCTCGGTGCACGGCTTCTCAACCGCACCACGCGGCGGGTCAGTCCCACCGAGATCGGGCTGGCCTATTACGACCGGGCGCTCAGGGTGCTCAACGACGCGGGCGAGGCGGATGCGCTGGTAAGCTCGATGCAGTCGGACCCCTCGGGGCTGTTGCGCATCTCGGTGGCCACCGATTTCGGCGTCAATCACCTGAGCCCGGTTCTGGGCCAGTTTCTCGAGGATTTCCCGGATATCACCGTCAACATGGTGCTCAACAACCGCTATGTGGAGCTGATTTCCGAAGGCTTCGACATGGCGGTGCGGATCGGCGACCTGGAGGACAGCACGCTACGCGCGCGCAAGCTGTCGAACACCACCCGCCGCATGATCGCGAGCCCCGCCTATTTCAAGAAATACGGACGGCCCCAGAAGATCGACGATCTCAACGAGCACAAGCTGTTGCACTATTCCAGCCAGGGCGGCAACGCGGTGTGGAAGCTGACCGCGCCCTCGGGCGAGAAGCGGCAGGTGCGTACCGCGGGCGGCCTGAGCGTCAATGACGGGCAATCGCTGCTCAACGCCGCGATCTCGGGCCTGGGGATCGCCTATCTTCCGTCGTTCCTCTATGCCCGGGCGCTGGCCGAGGGCCAGGTGGAGGACGCGATGCCCGACCTGCCGATGGAGACGCAGGGTATCTATGCCGTCTACCCGCCGGGCCGATTTACCCAGCCCAAGGTGCGCGCCTTTATTGACTTCCTTGTCCACCAGTTCGCCCAGAAAGGTCCGACGGACTGGTGAGGACAAGGCACCGGTGTCCTCCTCGTCAGCAATGACGACACCTCGTCCCGGCCCGCCCTCGTGCGGGCCGGTTTTTTGTTGGGGGCTCGCGTGTTGTTTGGCTGATAGAGGATGGCGGATGGAAGGAGGGGTCAGGGTGTTGGGTCGATAGGCCCGTATGACACGGTCAGATGGTGGGGTGGAAGGCCAAGGTGTGGGTTATGACGGGTCGGAACAGTCGGCAGGGGACTTTCAGCGCAAGGCTTGAGGGGCCGCGCGAGCGCCCGGCCGCCGGGTGGGCGCAGTTCGGTTTGTGTTATGCGATTTATGGTGAAAGATAATTCAATGATCACAGCTATTTGCGGCGTCGAGGAGCGCCCGCCCGAGGGGGCGGTCGGGCGCTCGCGCGGCGGCGTGCAAGCACGCCTTGTCCCGCGCGGGGCGGGTGGCGAATGGCAGGAACAGGCCAATCACCCGCCGCGCGACGCAATCTGCCACTGGCAACACCGCACCGCGTTGCACCCCCTCAGCCCCGGCCAAGAAACCGGATCACCGTGTCGCCGTAGCGGCGCTCCTCGATCAGGCGCAGGCCCTCGGGGGGAATGATGGGGGCGCTTTCTTCCCACACGATCAGCGCGTCGGCAGCGATCCAGCCGCCCGCCAGTGCCGCCGCGAGCGCCGCCTCGCCCAGACCCTTGCCATAGGGGGGGTCGAGGAAGACGAGATCATGGGGGGCGTCCGGGTTGGGGCCGGGCCTGCGTGCATCGAGAGGGAACACCCGCGCGGCATCCCCTGCCCCGCAGCGCCCGATGTTGTCGCGCAGGACCGACAGCGCCTTGCGCCCGCTCTCGACGAAGCTGGCCTGTGCCGCGCCGCGCGACAGCGCCTCGAGCCCGAGCGCGCCGGTGCCGGCGAAAAGATCGAGCACGCGCGCGCCGGTGACGGGATCGCCATAGCCGCCCGCCAGCACGTTGAAGAGCGCCTCGCGCACCCGGTCAGAGGTGGGGCGCAGATGCGCCGCCGCATCCCCCTTGCCAACGCTGGCCAGCGCCCGGCCGCGATGCGCGCCGCCGATGATCCTCACTTCAGAAGCGCCTTGAGATCGGTGATGGGGTCGGCGACGCGGTCCGGATCGGCGCTGCGCCCTGCCTCGATCAGCCGCTTGCCCACCATGTAGGCGCGCGGATCGTTCATGGCGTCCACCGCGAGCAGCCGGTCGCCCGCGTAGTACCAGAAGGACACCGCATCGCCCACCGCCCGCGTCACGATCCGGTCATAGCCGGTGCCTAACCCGGCGATCTGGAGCTTCACGTCGTATTGATCCGACCAGAACCACGGTTTGGGCACGTAGTCCTGGCCCGCGCCGGTGATGTTGTCGGCCACGCATTCGGCCATGTCGATGGCGTTGGGCACGCTTTCCAGCCGCAGCCGTTCGCGCCCGTATGGAAACGAGGCGCAATCGCCCGCGGCCCAGATCGCCGGGTCGTCGGTGCGGCCCTGCGCGTCCACGGCGATGCCATTGTCGATGGCGAGCCCCGCGTCCTCGGCCAGCGCGGTGTCGGGCACGATGCCGACGCCGACGATCACCATGTCCACCTCCAGCGCACTGCCGTCGGTGAGTCGGGCTCCCGTCACCTGCCCCTCGCCCACGAGCCGCTCTAACCCGACGCCCTCGCGGATATCGACGCCGTGGCGGGTGTGCAGCGCGCGGAAATAGTCCGAGGTTTCGGGCGCGGCCACCCGTTGCAGGATGCGCGGGGCCATCTCGACGAGGGTGACGGACATGCCGCGGCTTGCCGCCACCGCCGCCGCCTCGAGCCCGATATAGCCGCCGCCGACGATCAGCACCCGCGCCCCCGGCACCACCCCCGGCGCCATCGCATCGACATCCGCCAGCGTGCGCACGACGTGCACGCCGCCCAGATCGCCGCCGATGGCCGCGGGCAGGCGGCGCGGGCGCGAGCCGGTGGCGAGCACCAGCGTGTCGTAGCCGAGCCGGTCGGAGCCCATCACCACCTCGCACGCGGCGCGGTCGATGGCGGTGACGCGGGTGCCGGTGCGCAGGTCGATCCCGGCCTCGGCATAGGCGCTCTCGGGGCGCAGGAAGAGGCGTTCGAGCGCCATCTCGCCCAGCAGGTATTTCTTGGACAGCGGCGGCCGCTGGTAGGGCGGCACGGGCTCGTCCCCGATGAGCGTGATCGCACCGTCGAAGCCTTGGGTCCGCAGCCGCGTCACCAACGACGCCCCGGCCTGCCCGGCCCCGATCACCACCACGTGCGTCATCCCCGTCTCCCGCCTATCTTTGCCGTGGCCTCTTGCCTAGCACCGGCCTATTGTTACATCAAACGGCAACGCGACAGGAGAAAGGAAGCGACCATGACCATATCCACCGGCGACAAGCTGCCCGACGCGGACCTGCTGAAACTGGGCGAGGGCGGCCCCGAAACGGTGAGCCTGTCGGCCCTGACGAAGGGGCGCAAGGTGGTGATCTTTGCCGTACCGGGTGCCTACACCCCCACCTGTTCCTCGGCCCATGTCCCGAGCTTCATGCGCACCAAGGACGGTTTCGACGCCAAGGGCGTGGACGAGATCGTCTGCGTGAGCGTCAACGACCCGTTCGTGGTCAAGGCCTGGGGCGATACCACCGGCGCGGCGGAGGCCGGGATCACCATGCTGGGCGACCCGCAGGGCGCATTCACCAAGGCGATCGGCATGGATTTCGACGCGCCCCCCGCCGGGCTCATCGGGCGCTCGAAGCGCTATGCGATGGCGGTCGAGGACGGCCGCGTGACGGTGCTGCATGTCGAGGAAAGCCCCGGCACCTGCGAGGCCACCGCGGGCGAATCGCTGCTCGCGGCGATGTGACTGCCGGCGCTGGTGCGGGGGCGCTGATCCTCGCACCGCGCCCCCTTCTCGTGCCGTCAGGCCGGGGATATTTTCAGCAAGATGAAGCCGCGCCGGGTTTCTTCCTGGCCCAGATACTCGACCCCCCCGGTCTCAGTCCACAAGGCCGTCGAATTTGCGCGCGAGCTTGACGTCGAGCGCGCTCAGGCCGCCCACATCGTGGGTCGATAATGTGACCTCGACGCGGTTGTAGACGTTGAACCATTCCGGGTGGTGATTCCATTTCTCGGCCCAGAGCGCGGCGCGGGTCATGAAGCCCATCGCCTCGACGAAATCGCCGAACTTGTAGGTCTTGGCGATAGCGTCGCGCCCCTCGACCATCGACCAGCCGTTTTCCAGGAGCGGATCGAGGGTGGTCTTGCGGGCGGTGTTGCTGAGTTTCTCGGTCATTCGTGGTCCTCCATCGAGGTCTTGCGGAAGGGGCCGAAGCCGGTGAGGATCTCGATCTCTTCCTCGACGGCGGCGCGCTCGGCATCGAGATACTGTGCCACCGCCTCGGCGAAGCCCGGGTCGCGCAGCCAGTGCAGCGAATGAGTGGCCCGGGGCAGGTAGCCGCGGGCGAGCTTGTGCTCGCCCTGCGCGCCAGCCTCTACCCTTTGCAGCCCGTGTTCAATGGCGAAATCCATGGCCCGGTAATAGCACAGTTCGAAATGAAGGCAGGGGTGGTCCTCGGCGCAGCCCCAGTATCGGCCAAAGAGTGCCGAGCGCCCGATCAGGTTCATCGCCCCCGCCACCGGGCGGCCGCCGCGCAGGGCGAGCACCAACAGCACGTCGTCGCGCAGGCGGTCCTGTGCGAGATCGAAGAAGGCCCGGGTGAGGTAGGGCGTGCCCCATTTGCGCGCGCCGGTGTCCTGATAGAAATCCCACATCGCCTGCCAGTGCGCGGGGCGGATATCGTCGCCGGTGAGCGAGACGATCTCGCCGCCGAAGGCTAGCGCGCGGGCGCGTTCCTTGCGGATGGTCTTGCGCTTGCGCGACGAGAGATGCCCGAGGAAATCGTCGAAATCGCGATAGCCACGGTTGTGCCAGTGGTATTGCTGTGTCTGCCGGGCCAGGAGCCCTGCCCGTTCGCCCGCCGCTTCCTCGTCATCGGTGCAGAAGGTGACGTGCAGCGACGAAAGCCAGTTCTGCGCCACCAGCGCCGTGGCACCTTGCAGGAGTGCCGCGCGCCCCTCGTCCTCGTTCCCCGGGCGGGTCAGCAGCCGCCGCCCGGTCACCGGGGTGAAGGGCACGGCGATCTGCGCCTTGGGGTAGTAGCGCCCGCCCGCGCGCTCGTAGGCATGGGCCCAGGCGTGGTCGAAGATGTATTCGCCCTGGCTGTGGCCCTTGAGGTAGAGCGGCGCACAGGCGATCACCTGATCCGCCCGCGTCACCGTCAGGTGATGCGGATGCCAGCCGCTGCCGGGACCGACCGAGCCGCTGTCCTCGAGCGCCGCGAGGAAGCGGTAGGTGGTGAACGGATCCTCGGGGCGGTCGCCACCCTCGGCCTCGGGGCAGGCGCAGGCATCCCACGCCTCCGCGCCGATGGCGTGGATGCTGTCATGGGCGGTGACGGTCAGCTCGGTCTCGCTCATCCTCGCAAGTCCCCGGTTGCGTGCGGACGCATGTGTATCTGGCGCATCGGGCGCGCGCATCAAGCGGGCAGATCGGGGAGGTATCCCTCGAAGGTGACGGTATCGGCCACGCGGCGCGCGCGCGCCTCGGCCTCGGCGCTGCGCACGGTCCAGCACAGGATCGGCGCGCCGCGCGCGCGCAGGCGGGCGAGATGCGGGCTGTCGAGATCGCCCGCCTCGTGACTGACGAAACCCGCGCCCGCCGCGTCGTAATCGCGGATGGCGCGGAGCCGCGCGCGGGTCTCCTCGGGCAGGAGCGGCCAGTTTTCGGCGGAGAAGGCGCCGGTGACGAGACCGCGGGGGACCTGCGGCGCGCGCGCGGCCATCGCGATCATCATGTGCGGGTTGAAGGACATCACCGCCACCGGCCCCGCATAATCCGTAAGCGCCGCCACGGTGGCGGACTCGAGCGCACCGTCCGTCTCGCCCATCTGGCCATGCTGGTCCTTGAGCTCAACAAGGAGCGGCACCTGGCCGGCGACGAGGGCGAGGATCTCGGGCAGGTCGGGGATGCCCTCGTCGCCGCCCTTGAGGCGGATTTGCGCGAGTTGGGCGGCGTCGCGCCGGCGCACAGGGCCCGTCTCGGACGTGAGCCGCTCGAGGTCGTAATCGTGGAACACCATCGCTTGGCCGTCCCGGCTGGCTTGCAGGTCGATCTCGATTCCATAGCCTGCCGCAACCGCCGCGCGGACCGCGGCGCGCGAGTTCTCGGGGCGGCCAGCGTCGCGGTCATGAAGGCCGCGATGCGCCAGCGGCACAGCCAGGAACGCCTCGGGCAGCGGGGTCATCGGACGCGGAATATCCCGTCGATCTCGACCGCGACGCCGAAGGGCAGAGCCGCGGCAGAGACGGCGGCGCGGGCGTGCTTGCCCGCCTCGCCGAGCGCCTCGCCGAGGAAATCGGACGCACCGTTGATGACCTGCGGCTGCTGGGTGAAATCCGGGGTGGAATTGACGAAGCCGGTGAGCCGCACCACCTGCACCAGCCGGTCGAGATCGCCGCCGCAGGCGGCCTTGACCTGTGCCAGGAGGGCGATGGCGCAGACGCGCGCCGCCTCGGCGCCCGCCGCCACGTCCATGTCGGCCCCGAGCTTGCCGGTGAGCAGGCGGTCGCCGTCCTTGGCGATCTGGCCAGAGACGTAGAGCATCTCGCCCACCTGCACGTAAGGCACGTAATTGGCGGCGGGCATCGGCGCCTCGGGCAGGGTCACGCCCATCTCGGCAAGTCTGGTTTCGAACTGGCTCATGTCGCTTTCTCCTGTGGCGCGATTTGCCCTGACGCTAGCGGCGGCACGGGGTAATGAAAAGCCCCCTCGGGATGTCTGCTGCGTGGCGCGGGTCTCAATGGGAAAGGCGTGCCTGCCCGGACCGGCGCATTAGCGTGACGTCAGGGCGCATGTCGCCATTCTGCCACAGGAATGTGACCGATCGTCGGTCAGGGGTGGGTTTGCGCGGGCGATCGGTTATGTAACAAAGCATTCGACTCAGGACGTGGATTTTTGCCGTGACCCCGCCGATTTCTTGCACCTTCCGCCGTGCCATCCCCGCCCTGATCCTGGCGGCCGCGACGCTCGTCGCGGGCTGCGCCGCGCAGGACCCTGCCGCCACGCGGGACGTGTTCGACCCCTACGAGGCCGAGAACCGGCGCATGCACGAGTTCAACCGCGGGGTTGACCGGGTGTTGGTGCGGCCCGTGTCCAAGGGCTATACCAGCGTGGTGCCCGACGATATCGAGACCGGCGTGATCCGGCTCGCCGAGAACCTGTCGCTGCCCGCCGACATCGTGAACAACATCCTGCAGTTGAACATGCGCGGCGCGTTGCAGGACACCGCGCGGCTGGTGGTCAACACCACCGTGGGCCTCGGCGGCGTGTTCGATCCGGCCAGCGAGATGGGCATGGCCGCGCCCACCAACACCGATTTCGGCGAGACACTGCATGTCTGGGGCGTGCGCGAGGGCGCCTATATCGAGCTGCCGTTCCTCGGACCGTCGACGACGCGGCACACCTTTGGCATTTTCGCGGACCTGTTCACCAACCCGCTCACCTATGTGCTGGACAGCCCCGAGAACCTCGCCGGCACCGCGGCGGGCGTGGCCTCGGGCCTGTCGCGGCGCGAGCGGTTCACGGAAACGATCGACCAGATTCTCTACGAGAGCGAGGACAGCTACGCGCTGTCGCGCTCGATCTACCTGCAGAATCGACGGTTCAAGGTTGGCGGCACCACGGGTGCGGCCTATACCGATCCCTATGACGGCACGGCCGGTGGCGGTGCCGCCGCTTCGACCCCGTTGGAGGATCCTTATGACGAGTAAGCCGACACGACGTTTCTTTATGTCCGCCGGGCTGGCCGCGATGGGGCTGGTCGCGCTGCCCGACACCGCCCGCGCCCTGACCAAAGCGCGCGCCCGCACGCTCATCGACCAGGTTGTAAGTGACATCAACCGGGTGATCGCCTCGGGGCAGTCGCTGTCGCGGATGATCGTGGATTTCGAGCGCATCTTCGCGCGCTATGCAGATGTGTCAATCATCGCGCGCTCGACGCTGGGGGCGGATGCCAACCGCCTCTCCGGGGCACAGATGCGCGCCTATACCGATGCGTTCCGCAGCTACATCTCCCGCAAATACGGCAAGCGTTTCAACGAGTTCGTGGGCGGGCGGATCGAGGTCAAGGACGTGCGCGAGGTGAAATCGTGGCACGAGGTGCGCTCGATGGTCTACCTGCGCGGGGAATCGCCCTTCGAGGTGAGCTTTCTGGTGTCGGACCGCTCGGGGCAGGATTTGTTCTTCGACATGGTAATCGAGGGCATCAGCCTGCGGCTGAGCGAGCGCACCGAGATCGGGGCGATGCTCGACCGCCGAAATGGCGATATCGGTGCGCTGATCACCGACCTGAAGAAGGCGGGGTAGCCAAAGGCCGCGCGAGAACCTTGTTCCGCGCGGGGCAACTCGCCGATCATCCGGCCAAGGCCAAACCTCGCTTGCGCGCGCGCTGTCCTGCCTGCAAACCCGGCATTGCATAATCCCGACCCCGACGCGCCGCACCGTGCGGCCGGGAGTGGAAGGGTGTGTCATGCGCTGCACCGGTTGAGGGGCCTCGCGGGAACGTGACGGCGGGCGGGCGCCTGTCGCCACGTCGCGCTTTACACCTGAACCGAACGGTTTATCCTTTCGCGTGAGAGAACCGGAAAGGACCCCTGCATCATGCGCCTGACCGTGAACGGCACCGATCACACGCTCGACGAGCTGGAGCCGGAGATGCCGCTTCTGTGGGCGCTGCGCGACGTGCTGGGCGTCCACGGGCCGAAATACGGCTGCGGGATCGCGCAATGCGGGGCTTGCACGGTACATATCGACGGGCAGGCCGTGCGGTCCTGCCAGGTGCCGGTGGGCGATGTCTGGGGCGATGTGACCACCATCGAGGGGCTGGGCACGCCCGAGGCGCCGCACCCGGTGCAGGCGGCGTGGATCGCGCACCAGGTGGCGCAGTGCGGATATTGCCAGTCGGGGCAGATCATGCAGGCGGCAAGCCTGCTGGCCGAGGTGCCGGAGCCGAGCGATGCCGAGATCGACAACGCCATGTCGGGCAACCTGTGTCGTTGCGGCACCTATCCGCGCATCCGCGCGGCGGTGAAGGCGGCGGCCCGCGCCATGCGCGAGGGCACCTGAGATGGGGCGGGCGAAAACCATCGCGCGGCGGACATTCCTGGTCGGGTCGGTGGCCGTCGCGGGCGGCGTCGCCTTTGGCGTCTGGCGCATGCGGACGCCCTATGACAATCCGCTCATGGCCGATCTGCCCGAGGGGGCGGCGGCGCTGACGCCCTATGTGCGGATCACCGGGGACGCGATCACCCTCATCACCCCGCGCGCCGATGTGGGCCAAGGGGCGGTGTCGGTGCAGGCGATGCTCATCGCCGAGGAGCTGGACGTTGACCCGGCGCAGGTGGCGACGGAGTTCGGACCGCCCGACCGCGCCTACTGGAACACCGCCCTGTCGGACGAGGCGGTGCCGTTCAGGTCTACCGACCAGGGCTGGCTGGCCGAGAGCGCGCGCGACGTGATGGACGCGCCGATGAAGCTATTGGGCATGCAGATCACCGGCGGCTCGACCACCGTGCCCGACGGGTATGAAAAGCTGCGCCGCGCGGGGGCGGTGGCGCGCGAGACGCTGAAGGCGGCGGCCGCGCGGCTGCACGGGCTGCCCGTTGACCGGCTCGGCACAGAAGGCGGCGCAGTGATCCTGCCTGACGGCACGAGGTTGCGCTACGAAAGCCTCGCCGCCGAGGCCGCGCGGACCGAGCCGGTGACGGATGTGGTGCTGCGCGACCCGTCGACGTGGCGACTGGTGGGACGGCCCGTGCAGCGCATTGATATCGTGCCTAAATCCACTGGTCGCCAAGCCTATGGCATCGACGAGGAACAGCCCGGGATGCTGCATGCCGCGATCCGGCTGAACCCGGCGCAGGGGGCAGGTTTGCGCGGCCTTGACGCGCGCGAGGCCGAGGCGATGCGCGGCGTGGAAAAGATCGTCGAGGTGCCTGGCGGCGTCGGCGTGATCGCCGACAACACCTGGCGCGCGATGCAGGCGGCGCGGGCGATCAAATGCGACTGGGCCCCGGCCCCCTACCCCGTCGGGATGGAGGGCCATTGGCAGGCACTCGCGGAGGGTTTCACCCCCGAGCGGCAGGACAGCCGGTTGCGCGACGACGGCGATATGGAGGCGGCGCTGGACGGGGCTGCGGATATCGACGTGGAATATCGCGCGCCCTACCTCGCCCACGCGCCGCTGGAGCCGCTCAATGCCACCGTCCGCTATACCCCGGAGCGCACGGATATCTGGACGGGCACGCAGGTGCCCCGCTTCGTGCAGGACAATGCTGCCGCGATCACCGGGCAGGATGCAGACGACGTGCATGTGCATGTGCGCGTGGCGGGGGGCAGCTTTGGCCATCGGCTGGAGGACGCGGTGGTGCGCCACGCCACGCACCTGGCCATGGCGGTGCCGGGGCGGCCGGTGAAGCTCACCTATTCGCGCGAGGAGGATATGGGCCACGAGTTTCCCCGTCAGATCGCGATGGCGCGGGGGCGCGGGCGCGTGTCGGGGGGCCGCGTTGTGGCCTATGACCTTGGCATCGCCATGCCCTCGATCATCGCCTCGCAGATGGGACGGCAGGCGATCCCAACGCCGGGGCCCGATCTGCAGATCGTCGCGGGCGCGTGGGATCAGCCCTTTGCCATCCCCGATTACCGGGTGACGGGATACCGCGCGCCGGCGCTTGCGCCGATCTCAAGCTGGCGGTCGGTCGGGGCATCCACCAACGGGTTCTTTCACGACTGCCTGCTCGACGAGTTGATCCACGCCGCCGGGGCCGACCCGCTGGAAGAGCGGCTGCGGCTGTGTAGCCACGCGCCCTCGCGCGCGGTGCTGGAGGCGGTGGGCGAGATGTCGGGCTGGGGCGGCGCGCTGAACGCCGGTCAGGGGCGCGGCATCGGGTTCTGCCTGTCGTTCGGGGTGCCCTGCGCGCAGGTGGTGGAGGTAGGCGAGACAGGCGAGGGCCTGCGGGTTGCCCGCGTCTGGGTGGCCGCCGACGTGGGACGGATCGTCGATCCGGTGAATTTCGAGGCGCAGATGCAGGGGGGCGTGGTCTGGGGCCTCGGCCACGCGATGCACGGGGCGCTCACCTATGCGGATGGTGCGGTGGAGCAGCAGAATTTCGACACGTTCCGGTCCATGAGGCTCCGTGAGTGCCCGGAGATCGTGGTGCGGGGGCTGGAGACCGCCGGGAAGATCCGCGGGATCGGCGAGCCGCCGGTGCCACCCGCGGCGCCGGCGCTTGCGAACGCGATCTTTGCCGCCACGGGGCAGAGGCTGCGCGAGATGCCGTTTGACCGGGAGGTGGCGTTTGTCGGCTGAGACGGGGCGGGCCGACGGGCGCGGGTTGTTTTGCGCTGGAGCGGACCGACCGGGGCTAGGTGCCAATGCGCGGAATCGAGGTGTGCTTGCACGCCGCCGCGCATCGCCGGGCCGCACCCACGGCACGGCGATGTGGCTGTAACCTGCGCGCCGCTCGGCTCTTTTTCGGATTTGGCCACCATTAAGCGCGGCAGCAAGAGCGTTGGATCGCCGCGCCGCGGCCCGTCAATGCACGGCTAACTCGAATGTCCCCTCACGGCCAGAACCACCGCGCCCGCCGTCGCCCCCTTGCCCCTGCCCCGCGCCGGTGGTTCAAAGGATCATGCCACAGATTCTGACCACCCTCGCACTGCTGGCGCTTGCTGTCCTCTGGGGGCTGGCGGCGCGGGCGGTGGGCACGCCGCTGCCTTTCATGCTGGGGCCGCTCGTGGGTGCGGCGTTCATTGCCACGGTGCTGCCGCACAGGCTGCCCGAGGGGTACCGGTTCCCGACAGCGCTGCGGATCGGGTTCATCGCGATCATCGGGCTGATGATCGGGGCGCAGGTGACGCCGGCCCTCTTTGCCGAGGCGCGGAACTATGCGCTGAGCTTCGGGGCTGTGACGCTGTTCGTGGGGCTGGCGCACGGGTCGGGCTATGCGATCTACCGCCGCCTCGGCGGCTATGACCCCGTCACCGCGTTTTACGCGAGTGCGCCCGGCGGGCTCTACGAGAGTATCGAGATGGGCGCGGCGGCGGGGGCGGACGTGACGCGGCTGATGATGCAGCAATTCCTGCGCATCATCGTGGTGGTGACGGTGCTGCCGTTGGGCCTGTCGCTGTGGCTGGGCGGTCCCGTGGGCTCGGCTGGGGGCGTGACGCTGGCGCGCGGCGATGTGCCTTGGTCAGACCTGCCGGTGATCGCGCTGGCGGTCCTCGGCGGCGTGGTGCTGGGTCGCGTGCTGCGCCTGCCCGCCGGGCAGATGACCGGGCCGATGGCGCTGGCGGCGGTGCTGTCGCTCACCGGGTGGCTGAGCCTTGAGGTGCCGCAATGGCTGGTGAACGTGGCACAGATGGTATTGGGCACGGCGCTGGGGATGCGGTTCACGGGGATGAGCCGGGGGCTGCTGGCGCGCGGGACGGGGCTTGCGCTCATGGCCGTGGGGGCGATGCTGGCGATCGGGGGCGCGCTGGCGGCGGGGCTGCACGCGCTTACCGGCGAGGCGGTGGATGTGCTGGTCATCAGCCTCGCACCCGGGGGCGTGACGGAAATGGCGCTGGTGGCGCTGAGCCTCAACGCCAATCCGGCATTTGTCACGCTGCACCATATCTACCGGATCGTGCTGACCGTGCTGGTGATCGGGGTGCTGGCGCGGTTCACACCCGGACGCCGCGACGCCCGGCGAGATCGGTGAAGAACTGCCACGCCACGCGGCCCGAGCGCGCGCCGCGGGTGGCCTGCCATTCAATCGCCTCGGCGCGCAGGGTGTCGTCGTCGATCTCGACCCCGTAGGCGTCGCAATAGCCCCGGATCATCGACAGGTAAGCATCCTGATCGCAGGGATGGAAGCCGAGCCACAGGCCGAACCGGTCCGACAGCGACACCTTTTCCTCGACCGCCTCGGAGGGGTTGATCGCGGTGGAGCGTTCGTTCTCGATCATGTCGCGGGGCATCAGGTGGCGGCGGTTGGAGGTGGCGTAGAACAGCACGTTCTCGGGCCGTCCCTCGATCCCGCCGTCGAGCACGGCTTTCAATGATTTGTAATGCTCGTCGTCATGACCGAAGCTGAGATCGTCGCAAAACAGCAGGAAGCGTGCATCCGAGCCGCGCAGAAGATTGAGCAACCGGCCCACAGAGGGCAAGTCCTCGCGCTGCAATTCCACGATCTTGAGCGGCAGCCCCCCGGCCTGCACGGCGGCGTGCACGGCCTTGACGAGGCTCGATTTCCCCATGCCGCGCGCGCCCCAGAGAAGCGCGTTGTTGGCGGGCAGGCCGCGGGCGAACTGGCGTGTGTTCTCCAGCAAAGTGTCGCGCGCCCGGTCGATCCCCACGAGGAGCGACATGTCCACCCGGTTGACCGTCGCGACGGGCTCCAGCCGGTCGGGCGAGACGTGCCAGACGAAGGCGTCGGCCGCGTCGAAATCCGGTGCGGTGAGCGGCGCGGGGGCCATCCGTTCCAGCGCCGCGGCGATCCGGTCGAGCGGGTCGGTCGTCATTCAGGTCTTGTCCTTGTCCTCGTCGGTCCCGGCGAGCGGATCGTCGTCAACATCCTCATCGTCGGTGACATCTTCGTCGTCGTCATCGTCGAACCAAAGGCCCTGTTCGCGCAATTCCGCCTCGCGCTTCTTCTCGACGCGCTGCACAAGCTGGATCGACACCTCGTAGAGGCCATAGACCACGACGAAGAGGATGATCTGGGTGATGACATCCGGCGGCGTCACCAGCGCGGCGAGGAGCAGGATGCCCACAACCGCGTATTTGCGCACCGAGCGCAGGCCCGGCGCGCTTACCAGCCCCGCCTTGCCCATCAGCGTGAGCAGCACCGGAAGCTGAAAGCACAGGCCGAAGGCGACGATGAACTTGATCGTGAGGTTGAGATATTCCTGCGCCGAGCCCTGGAACACCACCGAGAGCGGCGCGGCATTCTGCCCGCCTTCCACGGCCTCGCCCTCGCCGCCGAATTGCTGGAAGCCGAGGAAGAAGTCATAGGCCAGCGGCGTGACGACGTAGAAGGCGAACGCCGCGCCAAGAAAGAACATGAACGGGGACGCGATGAGGAACGGCAGGAACGCGCCCTTTTCCGAGCGGTAGAGCCCCGGCGCCACAAAGCGCCACATCTGGTTGGCGATATAGGGAAAGGCGAGGATGAACCCGCCCAGAAGCGAGACCTTGATCGCGACGAAGAAGCCCTCTTGCGGCGAGATGAAGATCAGGTCGCAATCCTGCCCCCGGTCGGCCAGCACCTGGCACAGCGGCGCGGTGAGGAAATTGAAGATCGGGGTGGCGATAGTGAAACAGATCACCATGCCGACGATGAAGGCCAGCACCGAGTGGATGAGGCGCGTGCGCAGCTCGGCCAGGTGTTCGATCAGCGGGGCGCTGCTGTCCTCGAGCTCGTCATCGCGCATGCTCATGCCTTGTTCTTGGCCTTGTTCCCGGCCTTGTCGCCGGCGCTGTCATCAGCAGGCGCGGCGGTGGCGGTGTCCGTCGCAGTATCTGCGGGCGCTGCCTGCGCCTCTGCCTTTGCCTTTTCCTCGGCCTCGGCGGCGCGACGGGCATTGGCCATTTCGGTGGATTTCTCGCGAATCTTGTCAGCGGCGGCCTGACGCTCGGGATCGAGCGGCGGGCGGGCGGCCTTGTCGATGTCGCTGGCCACGCCGTCGGTGGTCTTCTTGACCTCGTTCATCGCCGTCTTCATCGGGTTCGAGGCGGCCCTGAACGATTTCTGGATGTCGCCCACGCCGGATTGATCCGCGGCATCGTTCATCGCGCGGCTGAAATCGCGCGCCATGCCCTTGGCCTTGCCCACGAACTTGCCCAAGGCCTGGAACATGCCGGGCAAATCCTTGGGGCCGACGACGATCAGCGCGACGATGCCGATGAGCAAAAGCTCGGTCCAGCCCAGGTCGAACATGGGGGTATCAGACCTTGTCTTTTTCTTTGCCCTTGTCCGCAGGCGTCACGTCGCGCGCGGTCTCGGTGGATTCGGTCTCGTCCTCGAGCTCCTTGGTGCCCTCGGACACGCCTTTCTTGAACGAGGTGATCCCCTTGCCGACCTCACCCATCAGCGACGAGATCTTGCCGCGCCCGAAGAGCACAAGCACCACCACGGCGATGAGCAGAAGGCCAGGAAGGCCGATATTGTTGAGCATCTCTCTTCTCCCTAGTCACGGGGGACGCGCCCCCGGCAACATCATTGGCCTTATCTAGACATTCACTGCGGCGGATGAAAGCACCAATCGGCGTCCGCCTCCACGAATCCGCGGCGCTCAGTCCTCTCCCTGTGCCTCGGCGCGGCTCTTGCCCGAAACGTTGAGCGCGAGGGTCGCGGCCATGAACGGGTCGAGATCGCCGTCGAGCACGCCCTTGGTATCCGAGGTCTCGTGTCCGGTGCGCAGATCCTTGACCATCTGGTAGGGCTGCAACACGTAGGACCGGATCTGGTTGCCCCAACCCGCGTCGCCCTTGCTGTCATGGGCCTCGTTGATGGCGGCGTTGCGGCGGTCGAGTTCCTGCTGGTAGAGCCGCGATTTCAGCGCCTTCATGGCAATGTCGCGGTTCTGGTGCTGGGATTTCTGCGAGGACGTCACCACGATACCGGTGGGGATATGGGTGATCCGCACCGCCGAGTCGGTGGTGTTGACGTGCTGCCCGCCCGCGCCCGAAGAGCGGTAGGTGTCGATGCGGATATCGGCGGGGTTCACCTCGATCTCGATATTGTCGTCCACCACCGGATAGACCCAGACGGAGGAAAACGAGGTGTGTCGCTTGGCCGCCGAATCGAAGGGCGAAATGCGCACCAGCCGGTGCACGCCCGATTCGGACTTGAGCCAGCCATAGGCATTGTGGCCCGATATCTTGTAGGCGGCGGACTTGATCCCGGCCTCTTCCCCGGGCGATTCCGACTGCAATTCGACGGTATAGCCGCGCTTTTCCGCCCAGCGCACATACATCCGCGCCAGCATCGCCGCCCAGTCGCAACTCTCGGTGCCGCCGGCCCCGGCGTTGATCTCGAGAAAAGTGTCGTTGGCATCCGCCTCGCCGTCGAGCAGCGCTTCGAGCTCCTTGGCGGCGGCGGTTTTCGCGAGCGCGCGCAGTGCCTCCTCGGCCTCGGCCACCACCTCTTCGTCGCCCTCGGCCTCGCCCAGCTCGATCATGCCGAGCTGATCCTCGAGCTCCTGCTTGATGTTGTCATGCGTGGTGAGCGCATCCACCAGCGCCTGCCGGTCGCGCATGAGCTTTTGCGCCTGCGCGGGATCGTCCCAGAGCGTGGGGTCCTCGACCCGGGCGTTGAATTCCTCTAGCCGGTGGCGCGCGGTCTCCCACCCCAGCCGCTGGCGCAAAAGTTCCAGCGACTTTTCGATCTCGGTCACAAGGGTCTGGGTCTCGGCGCGCATCGCATCCATCCTGTCGGCTCGGGTGGCGGTGATAGCCCAGCACGCAGGGCTGAACAAGGTGGCGTGGACACGGGGGCCTTGAGCGGACTGGCGGGGTGCAGCGATGAGCCGCGCATTGGCACCAGCCGCGACCCTTCGCTTCAGGCGCAGACACGGCCTTCGCTGCCCCCCGACCGCTAATTCCCGAACAGGCTGCGCAGGATGGTCTCGATCGGGTTGCCACGGACTACAGGCGCGCGCTGTTGCGGAAGCGGCTCTGACGAACTGGAACGGGGCGCCGGGCGCTGCATCGGCAGGGGCTTGGGCGGCAGGCCCTCGTGGACGCGCGTCATCGTCTCGCGCCATATCTCGGCAGGCAGTCCGCCGCCCGTCACCCCGGTGAGCGGGGTGTTGTCGTCATAGCCCATCCATACGCCCGCCACGTAATCGGCGGTGAAGCCCAGGAACCACGCATCGCGGGCGGCCTGCGTGGTGCCGGTCTTGCCCGCCACCTCGCGGCGCGGAAGGCGCGCGCGCTGGCCGGTGCCCGCCTCGACCACGCGGCTCATCATGTAAACGAGTTTGCGCGCCGCGCTCTCGCGGATTACCCGTTCGCCGATCCCGGTCTCGCGCGACATCAACGGTGTCTGCTCGCCCATGAGCCGCAGCTCGGTCAGGCCATAGGGCGTGACCGAAGAGCCGCCGTTGAGGATGCCCGCATAGGCGCCGGTCATCTCAAGCAGCGTGCTCTCGGAGACACCGAGCGCCAGCGCCGGGCCGTCCGCGAGATCGCTTTCGATGCCGAAGTCGCCCGCCACGCGGCGCACCTTGTCGAGGCCCGCGCGCCTGGCGATCTTGACCGCGGGCACGTTGATCGACTGGGCCAGCGCCTGCGTGAGCGTCACCCGGCCCTTGTAGTCGCGGCTGTAGTTTTCCGGGCACCAACGGCCCGAGCCGGGGATATCGAGGCAGTAGGGCTCGTCCATCACCACGGTGTTGGGGTCGAACCCCAGCTCGAGCGCCGTGGCATAGACGAAGGGCTTGAAGGCGGAGCCGGTCTGGCGTTTCGCCATGGTGGCACGGTTGAACGCGCCGATAACGGTCGTGTCGCGCCCACCGACCATCGCGCGCACCGCGCCGTCCGCCGACATCACCACGATGGCCGCCTGCGCCTTTGATTCCTCGCGCACCTTGTCGGTGAAGGTGCTCTTCATCGCCGTTTCGGCGGCGCGCTGGATGCGCTGGTCGAGCGTGGTGCGGATGATGACATCCTCGGTGGTGTCGCGGGTCAGGAACTCGGGCCCGGAGCCCATCACCCAGTCCGCGAAATAGCCGCCGGCCTGCTGCTCTGCCGCCTCCGAGAGTTGCGCGGGGCGGGCCAGCGCCGCCTCGGCCTGGTCCGCGCTCAGATAGCCCTGCTCCCGCATCAGCCCGATGACCACCGAGGCGCGGTCCTGCGAGCGTTCCAGATTGGCGGTGGGGGCCAGCGCCGACGGCGCCGTCAGAAGCCCCGCGATCATCGCCGCCTCCGACGGGTTCAGCTCGGCCGCGGACTTGCCGAAATAGCGCTGCGCCGCGGCCTCGGCACCGTAGGCCCCTGCCCCCAGATATGCGCGGTTGAGATAGATCGTGAGTATCTGATCCTTGGTGTATTTCGCCTCCATCGCCAGCGCGTAGACGGCTTCGCGCACCTTGCGCCAGATCGAGGTGCGCCGGCAGTAGGACACATACTCGGCCTCGCTCTTCCAGCGGGTCTCGTCGTAGGTCTCGCCGAAGCACAGCAGCTTGGCGGTCTGCTGCGTGATGGTCGATCCACCGTTGCCGGAGAGCGGCCCCCGCCCCTCGCTCAGGTTGATGCGGATGGCGCTGGCGATGCCGATGGGATCGACGCCGGGGTGGTAGTGAAAGCGGCGGTCCTCGGTCGCGATGACGGCATCGCGCAAATGCGGGCTGACCGTGTCGACGGTGACAACGCCGCCGAACTGGTCCCCGCGCCAAGCGAACACCTCGCCATCGCGGTCGAGAAGTGTCACCGAGCCGCGCGCGCGCCCGTCCATCAGGGTCTGGTAGGCGGGCAGCGTGGTGTAGGTATAGGCTACCGCGAGCCCGGTAACGAGCAGCACGACCACGCCCATGCGCCAGCCGATGCCCCAAACCAGCCGCCACAAGAGCCGCAGCACCGTCCGCATCAGCCGCACCAGCGGGTTGCGCGACCGCCTTCGCGGCGCGCGGCGCGTGCTTTTGCGCGCACGCCCCCCGCCTGCGCGTGAGCGTTTGGGGGCCGCGAGCGGCGGTTTTCGTCGTCCTGAATTGCCCATGCCTGCCCTGCCCGGCCGCGTTTCTCTGCGTACACTCTAGCGCGCGCGCGCGGGAATGTAGAGACCCCGGCCCGCGTTGCGTGCGTTCTCATTATGCATAAAAATTAAGCATATCATGCATTACGCCCAAATTTTGAACAATTCAAGCGCATCCCCGCGCCGGAAATCCCTCATTTCCCTTTCCCAAACAGGGGCAGAACGATTTTTCTGCACCTGCAAAGCGCACGGATCACGCGCGCCAACCGAAAGGGGAAGACGTGAAACTCATCATCGCAACGATCAAACCATTCAAGCTCGAGGAGGTCCGCGAGGCGCTCACCGGCATCGGTGTCCGCGGCATGATGGTCACCGAGATCAAGGGCTTCGGCGCACAATCGGGCCACACCGAGATCTATCGCGGGGCCGAGTATGCCGTGAATTTCGTGCCCAAGATCAAGCTCGAGGTCGCCGTGTCGGCCGGGATGGCCGACCAGGTCGTGGAGACCATCACCAAGGCCGCGCGCACCGGCAAGATCGGCGACGGCAAGATCTTCGTGCTCGACATTCAGCAGGCCCTGCGCGTGCGCACGGGCGAGACCAACGAGGACGCGCTTTAAGAGCGCGCGAGGGAAAGGACAATAAACATGAAACCGACACTGAAATTCGGCCTTGCCGCGACGCTGTTGGCGCTGCCCTCGATGGGGCTCGCACAGGAGGCGGCAGAGGCGGCCGCACCGGGGTTTGACGAGATCGGCCCCTATATCATGACCACCCTGCTGTTCTGCATGGCGGGTTTCCTCGTGTTCTTCATGGCCTGCGGCTTTGCCATGCTCGAGGGCGGACTGGTGCGCTCGAAGAACGTCACCATGCAGATGACCAAGAACATCGCGCTCTATTCGGTTGCCGCGATCATGTACTGGTTCATGGGCTTCAACCTGATGTATCCGGGCGACTTCAACGGCTATGTCGGCAGCTTCTTCGTGCCGACGGTACTGGACCCGGTGGGAGTGGCCGCCGCCGATGCCGCACTTGACTATGCGTCGATCGGCTCGGACTTCTTCTTCCAGCTGGTGTTCGTGGCCGCGACCGCCTCGATCGTGTCGGGTGCGCTGGCCGAGCGGATCAAGTTGTGGCCGTTCCTGGCCTTCGTGGTCGTGCTGACCGGCGTGTTCTACCCGATCTCGGGCTCGTGGCAGTGGGGCGGGGGCTGGCTGTCCGAAGCGGGCTTCTCGGACTTCGCCGGCTCGACCATCGTGCACTCGGTGGGTGGCTGGGCCGCGCTGGCCGGTGCCATCGTACTGGGGCCGCGCATCGGCAAATACGGCAAGGATGGCAAGGTCATCCCGATCCCCGGCTCGAACCTGGCGCTTGCCACGCTGGGCACGTTCATCCTGTGGCTGGGCTGGTTCGGCTTCAACGGCGGCTCGCAGTTGGCGATGGGCACCGTGGGTGACGTCTCGGACGTGAGCCGCATCTTTGCCAACACGAACATGGCCGCCGCGGCCGGTGCCGTGACCGCGCTGATCCTGACGCAGGTGATGTATAAGAAGCCCGACCTGACAATGGTGCTCAACGGTGCGCTGGCGGGCCTCGTGTCGATCACCGCCGAGCCGCTGGCACCGACGCTGTTTGGCGCGCTGTGGATCGGGGCCGTGGGTGGCGTGATCGTGGTCTTTGCCGTGCCGATGCTCGACAAGCTCAAGATCGACGACGTGGTCGGGGCCATTCCGGTGCACCTGCTCGCGGGCATCTGGGGCACCATCGCCGTGGTCTTTTACAACGGTGATGCCAGCCTCTCGACGCAGCTTCTGGGCATCGCCGCCTACGGTGTGTTTACCTTCGTGGCCAGCTTGATCCTGTGGTTCATCCTGAAGGCTGCCGTCGGTATCCGCGTGGGCGAAGAGGAAGAGATCAACGGTCTCGACATGGCCGAGCTGGGCATGGAGGCCTACCCCGAGTTCTCCAGGGGCTGAGACTTCCTCTTCCCTGTCAGCCCTGAGAGAAGCCGGCCCCGGGCGTTCGCGCCCGGGGCCTTTTTCCGTGTCCGGCAGGCTGGCAGAATCGCCCGATGTCATGCTAAGTATTGCGGCATGAACAGGCCGAACCCCAATATAAGCGCCCAACGTCCCACGATTCGCCAGCTCGACGAGGCCGCGATCAATCGCATCGCCGCGGGCGAAGTGATCGAACGGCCCGCCTCGGCGGTCAAGGAACTGGTGGAGAACGCGCTCGACGCGGGCGCGCGCCGGATCGAGATCGCGCAGGCCGATGGCGGCAAGACGCTGATCCGCGTGAGCGACGATGGCTGCGGCATCGCACCCGATGACCTGGCCCTCGCGCTGGCACGCCACGCCACGTCCAAGATCGACGGCTCCGACCTGCTCGACATCCATTCCTTCGGCTTTCGCGGCGAGGCGCTGCCCTCGCTGGGCGCGGTCGGACGGCTGAGTGTCGCCGCACGGGCCGAGGGGTTTGATGCGGCCGAGATCGCCGTGACGGGCGGGCGGATGGGTGCGGTAAAACCGGCGGCGCGCGGGCGCGGCACCACGGTCACGCTGCGTGATCTGTTCTATGCCACGCCCGCGCGGCTCAAGTTCCTGCGCTCCGAGCGCGCCGAGGCGCAGGCCATTTCCGACACCGTCAAGCGGCTCGCCATGTCCGCACCGCAGGTGGGATTTGTGCTGCGCGACGTGTCCGGCGGCGGCGAGGGGCGCGTGACCTTTCGCGCCGACGCTGAGCCGGGCGATCTCTTCGACGCGCTGGAGGGGCGGCTGCGGCGTATCCTCGGGGCCGAGTTCGCCGATAACGCCATCCGCATCGACGCCACGCGCGAGGGGTTGCGGCTGTCGGGATTCGCGGCGCTGCCCACCTATTCGCGCGGCGCGGCGGTGGCGCAGTACCTCTTTGTCAACGGGCGGCCCGTGCGCGACCGGATGCTCATCGGCGCGCTGCGGGCGGGCTACCAGGATGTGCTGGCACGCGACCGGCACCCGGCGGCGGCGCTGTTCATCGACTGCGAGCCAAGGCTGGTCGACGTGAACGTGCATCCCGCCAAGGCCGAGGTGCGGTTCCGCGAGCCGGGGGTGGCGCGGGGCCTCGTCGTCTCGGCGCTGCGGCACGCGCTGGCCGAGGCAGGACACCGGGCGTCCTCGACCGTGGCGGGGGCGACGCTGGGCGCGATGCGGCCCGAACCGGCGGGCGCGCGCGTCTACCAGATGGATCGTCCCTCGCCGCAGGCGCGCGGGGCCGCCTACCAGGCGCAGGCACCGGGATTCGCCGAGATGGCCGGGGACTGGAGTGCCCGGATCGAGGACGCGGCCCCGGCGACGGATAACACGCCCGCCACCGCCCTCCCGCTGGGGGCCGCGCGCGCGCAGGTGCACGAGAACTATATCATCGCCCAGACCGACACCGGCATGGTCATCGTCGATCAGCACGCCGCCCACGAACGGCTGGTCTACGAGCGACTCAAGGGTCAGGCTGCGGAGAGGGGCATCGCCGCGCAGGCGCTGCTCATTCCCGAGGTGGTGGAATTGTCGGAAGCCGACTGCGCCCTGCTTGGCGAGCACGCCGGCGATCTCGCCACGCTCGGCCTCGGGATCGAGCCCTTCGGCCCCGGGGCCATCGTTGTGCGCGAGACACCCGCGATCCTCGGCGAGGTGAACGCCGAGGCGCTATTGCGCGACATAATCGACGAGTTGCACGATGGAGGCGCAAGCGGTCTGCTCGGCGCGCGGATCGACGCGGTGCTGTCGCGCATGTCCTGCCACGGGTCGGTGCGCTCGGGCCGCCGGATGAGCGGCGACGAGATGAACGCACTCCTGCGCGAGATGGAGCGCACGCCGCTCTCGGGCCAGTGCAACCATGGGCGGCCCACCTATGTGGAGCTGCAACTAACTGACATCGAACGGCTTTTCGGGCGAACATAATTTTAGCCAAACGTCAGGACTTCGAGCCTTTACTTTCATTGTGGATGTCACATGATACCATAGCAACCACAACGGGAGAAATATCTTGCCATTCGAGTTTTTGAGTTCCTTTGCGTTACAAATGATCTCAGTTATCATATTCTTGATAACTTTAGTGCTCTTGTTAATGTCAATTCGAAAAATTGCAAAGCAAAGAGAAAATGTTGCTGAACTTCGGGAGCAACTTGCCGCTCAAAAATCAAATGTCGAGCGGTTACCGATAGTCGAGCAGGAGCTCAAAGACGCAAATCTGACAATACAAAGTAAAAACGCCGAGAATTTTGAACTCAAGGGTCAGTTGGAAACCTTGAAGAACAGCCACCAAGCACGTTTGGAAGAGATCAATGGAATGAAAAAGGAACTGGAAGAAAAATTTGCCAATCTTGCTAGCGGCGTCCTCAAATCCAATTCCGAGCGTTTCCTTGAACTGGTTTCAGAACGATTTCAAGCACACAAAACAACTGCTGAAGAAGACCTGATCAAGCGTCAGACTGCTATACAAGAGTTGGTAAAACCTCTGAGCGAAAAACTCGGGAAATTTGATACGCGGATTAATGAAATTGAAAAAGCTCGAAACGAAGCCTACGGCGCGATCAAGGCTCAGGTGTTAGAGTTGACCAAGGGACAACAAAACTTGGGTCAGGAAACTAGACGGCTCGTCCAAGCGCTTCGCGCTCCCAAAACTCGAGGACGATGGGGCGAAATGCAATTAAGGCAAGTGTTTGAATTGGCAGGTATGGTTGAAAATGTTGATTTTGTTTCTGAGTCATCAGTTAGCACAGAGGAAGGACTTCGTCGCCCGGATGCGATAGTGAAGATTCCCGGTGGGAAAAGCATCGTCATTGATGCAAAAACTCCATTAGAGGCATATCTTGATGCTCTCGAAAAGCCAGAGCAACAGCAAGAACATCTTATACGACATGCTAACCAAGTACGCCAACATGTAAAGCTTCTAGCTTCAAAAGCATATCAGGACGCCATTCCGACAACACCTGACTTCGTCGTTATGTTCATTCCCGGTGAAACATTTGTCTCGGCTGCCGCGGAGCACGACCCAGGATTGATCGAATATGCTTTTGAAAGAAAAATTTTAATCGCATCTCCAACCACGCTGATGGCGCTAATCAAGGCTATTGCCTATGGCTGGCAGCAGGAAAAGATGGCCGAAAATGCTGCTGAGGTTCAAAGACTGGCCAAAGAACTATACGATCGCCTAAGCACGTTTGCAGAACACCTTGAACGCGTCGGGAAAAGTCTAGGACAATCCGTAGATAACTATAACCGGGCGGTTGGGTCCTTGGAGGGCCGGATTCTTCCTTCCGCACGGAAATTCGAAGCCATGGGCGTGGTTTCCAATCAGACTGAAATAGGATCTCCGAAGAGTATCGAAAAAGAAACGCGACGACTTACGGCGACTGAATTCACAAAAACAGAAGGTACGTGAACGATCAGTACAAGCAACGTTAGCCACGCCAAGGACGTCTCGGAGATCAAGATTTCGGCTGACAAGGCCGGGCGGCGGGCGCGGCGGCTCGATAATTTCGACTTCGAGGAACTGGCTCCGGAGAGCGAGAGCGCGCTGCCGGTGCCGGGTGCGGGGACGACGGGGGACGGGTGAAAATCGGGGCTGTGGCGCGTCGGTATCCTGTCGGTATCGCGTCGGTGGCGGGCGCATGGGGGGCGAACCTGTCCCATGATGCTTCCTCCCATTCCTGAGACAGGATCGCACCATCAAACCGTGGGATCGAACGCCGAGGCCCCACCATTTCTGGTTCAGGTGTTGTTACTCAGGGACCGGGTCCGTTCACAGGATCACCTGTTGTTCGGTTTCGCGAAACCCGCCCTCGCGCGCCGCCGTTTCCCGATCCGTGACGCGATGAAGGCTCCGACAAACGCGCCTGCCCCGTCGGCCAGCAGATCGCCCCATGACGCCGCGCGGCCCATGAACGGCTGCACGATCTCGATGATCCCGCCATACGCGAGCGCGGCGAGCGCCACGCCCCGCCAGACGTGCGGGAAACGCCATGCGAGCGGCGCGCTCACCACGGCAAAGGCTGCGAGATGCGCCATCTTGTCGAATCCGGGTATACCCACGGGCCCCGAGGCCTGCGGAATGAGGGTCAGCAGTGCGATGACAAAAACGAGAAAGGCGGTCAGGGCGTAGGCCATGACCGCCTTGCTAGTCGTCCCCGGCGTGCGGGGCAAGCGGGGCATTAGAAGTCGAACAGGTCTTCGAGGAACCCGCCGCGTTTCTTGCGCGGTTTGCCGCCGTGATCGTCCCGATAATCGCCGCCGCGGTGGTCGCGTGGCGGTGGCGCGTCCGCCGCGGCCGAACGGTCGATGATCTTGTCAAGCTCGCCCCGGTCGAGCCAGACGCCGCGGCACTTCGGGCAATAGTCGATTTCGACCCCGGCGCGCTCGGCGAGAACCAGTTCGGTTCCGTCAATCGGGCATTGCATCGGTATCCTCCTGTCCGTGTTGGTCAACACGTCAGATGGTGCCCGGGCGGTCGTTTGGCAAGCTTTCCGGTCAGCGGATTACATGCACCGCGCAGGCGGCGTGACGGACGACCTTGGCCGCTGTCGAGCCCAGGAGCAGATCCTGCATGCCGGGGCGGTGGCTCGCGATCACGATGCAATCGGGCTTGTGGCTCTCGGCCCAGTCCAGGATGGTGCGCCCCGAATGTCCTTCGATCACATGGGTGCTCGCGTTCGGCAGGTCGGCGGCCAGTTCCGCGAGGCGCGCTTCAATGGTTTTGCGCGCCTCGCTCTGGTAGCCGGCGGGCAGGTAGGCGGCGGCGTAGCCGGGCACCTGCTCGATCACGTGCAGCAGGCTGATATGGCCATTGTCGTCCGCCAGAAGGCGCGCGACGGCGAAGGCACCGGCGCTGTCGCGCTCGACATCGAAGGAAACGGGTACCAGAACGTGGGAATACATGGGGTTGGTCCTTTCGCGTTGTTTTGCCGCAGTCTGGCGTGAATGGGGCCTTGTCGCCTTGATCCAGATCACGACTCGCGCGCTTACTCTTGCGCGCGCATCTGTTCGGCGATCTGTGCCGCCCATTCGCCGATGATCGGCAGGAACTCGATCTGGCTGAGAGACCAGACCACCACCGACAAGAGCACCGTCGCGCCCAGCACAGTGCCCAGCCCCAGCGCCAGCCCGCGCGCGAAATTGAACGTGAGCAGGCGCGGCAGGTTGTTGTGGATGCGCACGAAGCGGTGGTTGTTGAGGCGTGCCAGCTCGATGCGCAGGGCGCGGATCTCGCTTGTGAGATCGTCGTTTTCCGGCGGCTGTCCGCTCATCAAAAAACGGCTGCCACGTCATACATGACCGGTTCGAATCCCTTGCACAGCTCGTTGATGTGGCGGTTGCGCCTGCGCATCTCCTCGCCGCGCAGCATCGCCTGAAAATCCGCGCGCGCGCGCCATTGGGAATAATTGGCGATGCGGGTCTGCGCGTCGTTCACGTGCAGCGCCGCGGCGATGAAGCCGGGCTGTTTCGAGATCACCTCGCGGTAGGCATCGGTGAGCAGGTCGAGCAGGTCCTGGCAGGTGCCGGGGGTGACCTCGAACGTGGTGAGCACGGTCTGGTGGGTGTTGTCGGAACTGATGGTGAGCATGGCGCTGTCCTCCTGTTGACTGGGTAGCACGCCCCGGCGTGCCGGTAAATTCCGCGCCGGTCTTAACCTTCGGTTTACCCTTTTTGACGACGGTCAAGGTGGAGGTTGCCATGCCCGGACGCTTGCTTGCCATTCTCGCGCTGCTGCCGTGGCTTGCCACGGCGGTGCAAGGTGGGGCATGGCCGCGCGCCGAGGGCGAGGGGTTCCTCGCGGCATCCGGGACGGTTGAGGGGCCAGATGAATTCGGCCTCTACAGTCAGAGCTTCAGCCTCTTTGCCGAATATGGGGCCACCGAGCGGCTTACTTTGGGGGTCGATCTCGGCGGCGACGCGGGGCGCATGTCCAAGGCCATCGCCTTCTTGCGCTGGCCGCTTGGCCGCTCCGAGCGCCAACTCCGGGTGGCGTTGGAGGTCGGCGCGGGCCAGGTGGATCAGGAAGCCGCCTTGCGCCCCGTCTTCTCGGTCGGGCGTGGCATTTCCATCGGTGAGCGCCACGGCTGGCTCAATGCCGACACCCGGGCGATCCTTTTCGAGGGTGGCACGACGGCCTACGAGACCGATGTTACCGCCGGGCTGTCTCTCGGTGACCGCGTCAAGGGGATAGTACAGCTTCAGGCGGGGGTGCCGGCACAGGGGCGCGACTACCTGCGCCTCGCCCCCTCCGTCGTCTACGAGGCGCGGCCCGGCATGCAAATCGAACTTGGGCTGACCGAGCCGCTAACGGGCGGCGGCGAGCGTGGGTTCAAGCTTGGCCTGTGGCGCACCTTCTGACGGCTCAGAGCGCGTCGTCGATGCGCACCTTCAGGATCACCTTGCCCGATACAGCCTGCGGCCAGTGCAGGTTGATCCGGTCGTTCTCCGGCCCCTGCCGCCCCTCGAACCAGGGGCTGGCATGCACCGCATCGCCGATACCGTTGCGCAGCGCGCCCTCGGGCAACACCGATTCTACTACCTGCGCCCACGCCCCGAACGGCAGCCGCGGCGCCGGTGTCACCACCCACGTGGCCGCGGCGCTGGCCTCGACATGCTCCATCACCAGCGGGCTCTGCGCGTGGATATCCACGTTGTGGAAGCTGTTCTCGGCAAAGGTGATGTTGCGCACGCGGTCGTAATCGAGATCGGCAAAGCTCGTATCCACGGCTTCCACCCGGCTGATCGAGCCAATGGCGCGGAACGTGTTGCCGGTCACCGTCATACCGTCGAGGAAATGCCCCGGCCCGTGCGGCTTGACCGTGATGTAGGTAAACCACGGTGCCATGTCGCTGGCGAGAAACACGTTGCCGGTGATGCTCAGTGCGCTGAACGAGAATTCGCTGGCGAAATCGGGGGCAAAATCGTGCTCGTTGCCCCATTCGATGAAACAGTTGTCGATATAGTTGCCGGTGATCGTGCCGCGATTGTTGGTGCGGGTCAGCACATAGCCCGCGCTGCGCACCCCACCCGAGGCGGAATCGCCCTGGAAAACATGATTGCCGCTGATGAGCGAGCTTGATCCTGCGAGAACCGCGAAATGCCGGAAGAAGGTTGCGCGGTTGTCGCGCACCTTGAGGTCATTGGCATTGGCGTTGAAACCGATGGTGCGCCGCTCGCTCACCAGCAGCGGGGCCTCGTCCGAAATGAACTGGCAGCGGTCGATCATCATGCCCTGGTCGCCCTCGCCGTGGCTGGTGATGCCGCGGTCCTTGGGTCGCGTGACGAAACAGTCGCGGAAATGGTTGGCAGAGCCCTGTGGCGGTAACAGCACGCCGCTGCAATCGCCCGTGCACTGGAAATCCACTTCCGAGAACACCATCCGCGACACGTCCTGGAAGCCGCTGAAATCCAGCATGTACTTGAACCGCCGGAAGGTGAAGACCTGCGTGCCCGCCGCGTCAAACAGCGGCTGGCTCAGCGTGATCCGCCCCGCCGCCACGTTGCGCGCGGTGACATAGACCTCGCGGCCCACGCCGTTGCCCTCCACCAGCGCGCCGACCGGCACGTTGGCCACGTCGACCACGCCGGTCAGCTCCTTGACGGCGGTTTCGGGATTGTAGGTCGCCTGCGAGGTGACAACCTCGGTGTCGAAGGCGGGCGTGGGAAAGACCGAGAATTGCCCGTTCTGGATCACGTGGCGCTGGTTGTAGGTGGTGCGGTTGCCGACGGCGGCGGCCATGTCCACCGGTTCGCGCAGCGCGATCTTGCGCCCGGCAAGATCGAGCGTCACGTGGCCCGCGTTGTTCAGGAGCGCCTGATACGCCTTCTTGAAGGCCAGTTCGCTGTCGCCGAAGGCGTCGATATAGGCGGGCAGGTCGTAATTCTTGGTCAGCGCGAGGATCGCCTCGTCGGGCATGATCAGCGTTCCCTCGAAGCGGATGCGGCTCTGGATCGTGGTGCTCTGGCCCAGGAAATAGGTGCCCGCGGGCACGATGATCTCTCGGCCGCCCGCCACCGTATCGGCAGCCTCGAACGCGGCGTGATCGTCCGTTACCCCGTCGCCGATGGCACCAAAGTCGCGCACGTCCACGGTGGCGATCACGTCACGCAGGAAGAAGCGGCTCACGTCCTCGATCTCGATATCGTCGATCCGCACCACCCCGCCCGAGGGGCCGGTGAGGTCGATCCCGAAATGGCCGAAAATGGCCTGTGGGCCCCAGACCATGTCCACGCCAGCGCGCTGCCCGGTGCCGACGATGGCCGTGATCTCGACCACCTCGCCATACGTGGTCAGCGTCACCTGCGGCCCGGTCACCACCACGCCGGGCAGCGCCCCGCCGCCCGCATCCCCGGCGAAGGCGGCGATGCGCGCATCCGGGAGGTTGCCCGCGACCGCCTTCACACGCGCGCGGACGCGCAGGTAACAGCCCGGCAGGATCGGCGTCTCGCCCATGTAGCGTAGGCGCTGAACGCTTTCGACCTTCTGCAATTCCAGCGCGCCGCCGAAATCCTGATCGGCGGGCACAAAGGCCGCGTTGGGCGCGTTCTCGTAAGTGTCGGATCCGGGTCGGCCATCGCCGCTCGACCATTGATCGAGCCCCGCCGCAAAGGGCTGGGGCATGAAGACGATGCCTTGGGTGATTGCCTTGTTCATGGGGGTCCCTTTCCATCTGCCGCTTGCGGGCCGCGTGACGGGAAAAGGAGCTATCAACGCCCGGTTAACCGGGTCTCAGGCCACCGTGACGGTGCCCCGCGCGGCGCTCACACGCTCTGTTCTGGGGCCTCGCGGATGCGCACGCCATTGATGCGCAGCTCGCCGTCGACCTCGACCAGCTCGTATTCGGCGATCCAGCCGCGCCCCGCGGCATCGCGCAGGAATACCTCCTGCCACAGCTTGCCACCGATCTCGCGTGCCTCAAGGAACGTCACCTCCGAGGGCCGCCACACCATCGGATAGCCCTCGCGCACCATCCGGCCGAATGTCTCTGGCGTCTGGAATTTCTCTTGAATGAAGGGGCTTGCGAACCCGAAGGCGCGGCCAATCTCTTCGGTCCCGAAGGCCGAAATCTGCCCCGAGATGACATCGCGGGCGGCGTTCTCGTCGGCCCTGAGCGGCATGGCGGCCAGGATCGTCAACAAGATGGACAAGATGACAGTACGCATGGTTTCTCCTCCGCTGTTTGGGGCGCAGATAGTGCGATCTACCCGCCCTGCAAGCTTTCGAGATAGGCCAGAAGGTCGGCCATCGGCTGCGTGCTATGGAGCGTCTCGCCGGTCTCGTCGCGGATATCGAGCGTGTCGCCCGCCAGCAGGTCGCCATAGACGGGCATCTCGTTGCCATGCGCGAGGATCGGGTCGCGCCCGTCGATCCGCCAGATCACCCTGCGGCGCGGGAACGTCCCGCCATTCTTTGCGGCCAGCCGCGTGAGGTCTGGCGGGTGCGGCGTCAGCACCCGCTTCATCGGGCCGTCGCCCTTGCCCGTTTCGCCGTGGCAGGCGCTGCAATAGCGGGCGTAGAGTTGCTCGCCGATGCGCACGTCCTGCGCGGCGGATGCGCCCGCAGCCACGACTGCCATTGTTGCAACCAGCCACTTCATTCCGTCACCACCCGGCCCTTGTCGAGCCGTACGACACGGTCCATCCGTGCCGCGAGATCGAGGTTGTGCGTGGCAATGAGCGCCGCCAGCCCCGCGTCGCGCACCAGCCGCTCCAGCGCGGCAAAGACTTGATCGGCGGTGCCGGGATCGAGGTTGCCGGTGGGTTCATCGGCCATAAGCAGGCCGGGCCGGTTCGCCAGCGCCCGGCAGAACGCCACCCGCTGCTGCTCGCCCCCCGACATGGCCGCGGGGCGGTGATCCGCGCGGTCGGCGATGCCCACTTCGTCAAGCAATTCCCGCGCCCGTGCCTCGGCCTCGCGGCGCGGCACGCCATTGGCGAGCTGCGGCAGCACCACGTTCTCCAGCGCCGAGAACTCCGGCAGCAGGTGGTGGAACTGGTAGACGAAACCAATCCCGCGCCGCCTCAACGCCGTGCGCCGCCGGTCGCCCAGTCCGGTGGCCGTCTGCCCGCCGATTTCGACCACGCCGCCGTCGGCGGTGTCGAGCAGCCCGGCGATGTGCAGCAGCGTCGACTTGCCCGCCCCCGAGGGGGCCACCAGCGCCACCATCTCGCCGCGGCGAACCTGTAGGTTCGCGCCCTGAAGCACGAGGATCTCGCCCACGCAGCCACGGTTGTATCCTTTCTCCACCCCTTCGAGACGCAGCATCGGCTCACTCATAGCGCAGCGCCTCCACCGGGTTCATCCGCGCCGCCCGCCGCGCCGGAAAGATCGTCACGACAAAGCTCAGCCCCAGCGACAGCGCCACCGCCGTCAGCACGTCTCCCGCCTCCAGCCGCGCGGGCAGGTGATAGATGCCCCTGATGGACGGGTCCCAGACCTGCCCGCCCATCATAACGTTTACGAAGCTGAAGATCGGGTCGATATAGATGGCGAAGAGACAGCCCAGGATGACACCGAACAGAGTGCCTAGAAGGCCCGTCAGCGCGCCGCAGATAAAGAATATTCTCAGAACCGATCCCTCGCTAAGCCCCATTGTGCGCAGGATGCCGATATCGCGACCCTTGTTCTTGACCAGCATGACGAGACCCGAGGTAATGTTGAGCGCCGCGATCAGCACGAGGATCGACAGGATGACGAACATCACATTATCCTCCACCTCCAGCGCCCGAAGGAACGCGCCGCTGGAATCGCGCCACGTCCAGACCAGCGCGCGCTCGCCCGCAGCGCGCAACAGCGTGGGCGTCAGCGTCTCGATGCGTTCGGGGTTGGACACCATAACCTCGATCTCGTCGGCCCGTCCGTCACGGTTGAAGAACCGCTGCGCCTCGGCGAACGGCAGGTAGACGCGCACCCGGTCGATATCGTAGCGCCCGGCGGTAAAGATATAGACCACATCGTAGGCGTTGATCCGCGGCGATGTGCCCAGCGGCGTCTTGACCCCGTCGGGCGAAATGATGCGGATGCGGTCGCCCACGCCCAGGCCCAACTCGCGCGCCACGCCAGAGCCGATGGCGATGCCCTCGGGGAAGCGCGAGAGGTCGCCCTGCGCGGTCTCGGGGTCGGCCACGCGCGGGATGGTGGCGAGGTGCTCTGGCGCGATGCCGAACACCTCGACACCCGCGTTGCGCCCCTCTGCCGTGGCCATCACCTGCCCCTTGACGAGCGGGGCCGCGCGGGTGACGCCGGGCACCGCGCGCAGGCGCTCGGCCATCACCTCGTAATCGGCGATGGTCCGGTCGACCCGGCCCGTGACCGCGTCCGCCTCGCCCGCCACATAGACCGTGGCATGGGCGTTGGCCCCGAGGATGGTGTCGACGAACTCGGCGCGAAAGCCCGAGCGCACCGACAGCGTGGCGATGAGCGCAAACACCGCCAGCGTGATGCCCAGGAGACTGATCCAGGTCATCACGCTGACCCCGCCCTCTGCCCGTCGCGCGCGCAGGTAGCGCCACGCGATCAGCCATTCGAAAGCAGCGAAAGGGGGGGGCGTCGCGGCCATGTCGGCTCCTTGCGGGAAATCGCGCGGACAGTGCGGTTTTCAAAGGGGGGCGTCAAGGGCGCCCTCAGCGCCCCAGGAAGCTGCGGATGAACGCCACCACCACCGACAGCACGACCGAGACGAGGATCGCGCTGGTGACGGGGATGTAGAGGGTGAAATTCTCGCGCTCGACCACGATGTCGCCCGGCAGCCGCCCCAGCCCCAGCCGCGACAGCGGCCCCCAGAGAAGGCCGATAACAATGAGCACGATGCCCGCAAGGATGAAAGTGCGCGCCATGACGGAGAGATAGGGGCACGGGGCACGGGTGTGTAGGGGGCGAGGCAGGGTATGCGGGTCCCGGCAACCGTGGCGGCAATGAAGGCGTTCGGGTGAGGGCAACCCACCCTGCGTGGTTCTTACCTTGTTCCGTCGCCGTCAACTCGACTTCGAACTCAAAATCTTCAAGATGTTTAGCATCGGAATTGCTGTCGGCTTCCCAAATCGCGCCGTCTTCGAAACGCACTATACCGACATGAGCCAGGGTCAGCACCCGTAGCCAATAGATGACGATTGCGGCGAGCGCTATTGCCGAGAGGAAGGCCTTTGGGAAACGATCATACCGGGTCGCGACACGCCACCCATCGTTCGGCCGACCGAACATGATCTCGATACGGTTATGGCGTTTGTGTCAGGCAGGTTGTCGGCCATGACGGCGCGGTGGTAATAGACAGCGCCACGGCGATACAGACGGGTATGTCCGGGCATGTTTTCGAGGGTCTTCACTGTAACGCCTCAGCGTAACAGTTCCCGAAATTTACCACGGAAAATCACCAACTTACTGACATAAAAAGGTTTTGGTGGTGATTGGTGGAGCCTAGGGGGATCGAACCCCTGACCTCTTGCATGCCATGCAAGCGCTCTCCCAGCTGAGCTAAGGCCCCGATTTTCCGACCCTTCCAGACCGTGCGCCGCTGTTAGACAAAGCGGCGAGCGGGATCAAGAAGAAAATCCCGCCCTCGCGGCATTACATATCTTCGTCGGATTCCACGTCCGCGATATCGTCGAGCGATACCGTGTCCTCGTCGTCATCCTCGAGCAGGTCGTCGTCAAGCTCGACATCCACCGCGTCGTCCTCGATCACGTCACCGCTCTCGTCATCCTTGGCCTTCGTCTTCAGCTTCTTGGTGGCCGCGTCCTCGGCATCGGGCGTCATGGCGCGCGACTTGCCCGACACGATCTCGACCACCTCGCCCGTATAGGGGCTGACGATCGGATCCTTGTTCAGGTCGTAGAAACGCTTGCCGGTGGTCGGGCAGACACGCTTGACGCCCCATTCTTCCTTGGGCATGGGTGATCCTCTTTCAACTGTCGATCTTGCACGCGATCCGGCGCACCTGCCATAACCTTCGGCAACTGTCAAAGGCTTTGAAGCGGGTGCGGCGACGCGCTCATCGGAGGCTATATGGGCCAGCATCTCATCCCCGGCAACCCCCCTGTTGCGGTCACCCTGCGACGCAGTGCGCGGGCGCGGCGGTTGTCGCTCAGGGTCTCGGGGCTCGACGGCGAAGTGACGCTGACGTTGCCGCGCGGGGTGAGCGAGACCGAGGCGCTTGGCTTTGCACGGAGTCGCGAGGATTGGCTGCGCCGGGCGCTGGCCGCGCATCCCGGTCGCGTGGCCGTCGGGCCCGGCGTGACATTGCCCATCGAGGGCACGATGCGGCGGATCGTACCGGGCCCCGGACGGCAGGTGCGGCTCGACGGGGACGAGGTCGTGCATGTCCCCGGCCCCGAAGGGACGATGCCCGCCCGCCTGCGCGCGTGGCTCAAGGCGCGGGCGCGCGACCGGCTTGCGGCGGCATCGGATATTTACGCGGCGCGGCTTGGGCTGGGCTACAGTCGGCTGACGCTGCGGGACACGCGCTCGCGCTGGGGGTCGTGCTCGGCGCGGGGCGGGCTAAGCTATTCCTGGCGGTTGATTCTCGCGCCGTCCGATGTGCTCGACTACGTGGCCGCGCACGAGGTGGCGCATCTGGCCGAGATGAACCACTCGCCCGCCTTCTGGGCGGTGGTGGCGCGGCTGCGGCCCGAGTACGAGACCCCGCGCGCGTGGCTGCGGCGCGAAGGGGCGGGGCTGCATCGGTATCGTTTTGATTGACTGGCGCGCGATTTGTGATCACATGAGATGATGCTGATCTCGCCCCGTCCCGATCCGGCCCCGGCGGCCCATGACCGCATCTATCGCGGACTGCGCACGCGCATCATGCATGGCGAGATCGCACCGGGGCAAGCGCTCACCCTGCGCGGCATCGCCGCCGAGTTCGGCGTGTCGATGACCCCCGCGCGCGAGGCGCTGCGGCGGCTCGCTGCCGAGGGCGCGCTCACGCTGTCGAGTTCGGGCCGCGTCTCGACGCCCGAGTTGGGCAACGATCGGATCGAGGAGCTGGCGGCGCTGCGCTCGTTGCTGGAGGTCGAGCTGGCGAGCCGCGCCCTGCCGCGCGCGCATATCGCGCTCATCGACCGGCTTCAGACGATCAATGCGCGCATCACCGAGGATATCGCCCGGCGCGACGCGGTCGGGTATATCCGGCGCAACCTCGAATTTCACCGCACCCTCTACCTGCGCGCGCAGGCCCCCGCGATGCTGGCCATGGCCGAGACGGTGTGGCTGCAACTCGGCCCCACGATGCGCGCGCTCTATGGCCGGCTGCGGCAAAAGGAGCCGCCCCATTTCCACCGCCTCATCATCGCCGCGCTAAAGGCGGGCGACGAGCCGGGGCTGCGCCTCGCCGTGCGCTCGGACGTGACGCAGGGGCTGCGGATGCTGGTGGGCTGAGGCATGGAGTTCGGCCCCGTCCTCATTGCGCTCGGTGTGCTGTTTCTCGTTGGTCTCGCCGCAGACGCAATCGGAGAGCGCACGTGGCTGCCGCGGGTGACGCTGCTGCTGATATGCGGAATCGCGGCGGGTGGGGCCGGGCTAGATGTCATCCCGGCGGATTTGAGCGCGTTCTATGACATCCTGTCGGTGACGGCGCTGACGATGGTGGCCTTCCTGCTGGGCAACGCGCTAACCGGCGAAACACTACGTCGGCACGGGCGCGCGATCCTGTCGATCTCGATCATGGTGGTGCTGGCCACGGTGGCACTGGTGGCCACGGGGCTGTGGCTCATGGGCGTGCCCGCGCCGGTGGCGCTCTTGCTCGGGGCGATCGCGACGGCGACCGATCCGGCGGCGACGCAGGACGCGCTGCGTCAATCTGGCGCGCGCGGCGCGTTTCCCAACCTCCTGCGCGGGATCGTCGCCGTCGACGACGCCTGGGGGGTGCTGGCCTTTGCGCTCGCCGTGGTGGTGGCCGGCGGCATCGCGGGCGGCGCGGACATAGCCCATCTCGGGCGCGCGCTGTGGGAAATCGGCGGCGCGCTGGGGCTCGGGCTGCTGGTCGGGTTGCCCGCGGCGCATCTCACCGGGCGGCTCGCCCCGGGCGAGCCGCAACTGACCGAAGCGCTGGGGGTGGTGTTTCTGACCGCCGGGCTGGCGCTGGTGGCAGACGTGTCGTTCCTGCTGGCTGGGATGGCGGCGGGGGCCGTGATCGCCAACCGCGCGCATCATCACGAGCGCGCCTTTCACGAGATCGAACATGTGCAGTGGCCGTTCATGATCCTGTTCTTCGTGCTGGCGGGGGCCTCGCTCGACCCGGCGCGCATCGCCACGTTCGGGCTGATCGGGGCGGCCTATGTCGTGCTGCGCATCGGCGGGCGGCTGGCGGGCGGATGGATCGGCGGAACGCTGGCGGGAACACCGGCGGCACATCGCCCGTGGTATGGCGTGGCGCTGCTGCCGCAGGCGGGCGTGGCGGTGGGCATGGCGCTCATCGCCGCGCGGGAATTTCCCGATCACGCCGATCTGATCCTCGGGCTGACCGTGGCGACCACCGTGATCTTCGAGGTGATCGGCCCGCTGGCGACGCTGCTCGCCGCGCGGCGGGTGGGCACAGGCGACGGCTGAACCGGCTCAGGCCGCGAGGCCCTTGGACCCCAGCTTGAGAAATTTCTCGCGCCGGTCGCGGATGAGCGCGGCGCGATCCTTGGCCGCCAACCCGTCGATCATCGCAGAGATCGCTGTGCCGACCGCCGCGATGGCGGCCTCTCGGTCGCGATGCGCGCCGCCGAGCGGCTCGGGGATGATGCGATCCACGACGCCCAGCTTGGCGAGGTTCTGCGCCGTGAGGCGCAGCGCCTCTGCGGCCTCGCGCATCTTCTCGGCATCCTTCCACAGGATCGAGGCACAACCCTCGGGGCTGATGACCGAATAAACCGAATGTTCCAGCATCGCCACGCGGTTGGCGCTGGCAAAGGCCACCGCGCCGCCCGATCCGCCCTCGCCGATGATGACCGAGACGAGCGGCACGCCGATCTGCAGGCAGGTCTCGGTGGCACGGGCGATGGCTTCGGACTGCCCGCGCTCCTCGGCGCCCTTGCCGGGATAGGCGCCGGGCGTGTCCACCAGCGTGACTACCGGCAGGCCAAATCGGTCGGCCATCTCCATCAGGCGCACCGCCTTGCGATAACCCTCGGGGCGGGCCATGCCGAAATTGCGGGCGAGGCGGCTCTGGGTGTCGTGCCCCTTTTCGTGGCCGATCACCATGACCGGGCGATCCCCCAGCCGCGCCAACCCGCCCATGACGGCGGCATCCTCGCCAAAGGCGCGATCCCCGGCCAGCGGCGTGTACTCGGTAAAGAGCGCGGCAATATAGTCGCGGCAATGCGGGCGTTCGGGGTGGCGCGCCACCTGGCATTTGCGCCACGGCGTCAGCGACTTGTAGAGGTCGCGCAGCATGTCCGCCGCCTTGCGGTCGAGCGCGCCGGCCTCTTCCTCGACATCCATCTCCTCGTTGGAGCGCGCGAGCGCGCGCAGTTCTTCGGCCTTGCCCTCGATCTCGGCGAGGGGTTTTTCGAAGTCGAGGTAATGGGTCATCGCGCTCAAGCCCTCCGGTCTGCCGCCCGGGTATATGGCGGGCTTGGCCGGGATTTGCAATCGCAACCGCGCGGGCGACGGCTCATAGCGGGCCTGCGCCGGCAGTATCGGCGGCTCCTGGCGTGAAGCGGACCCTTACAGCTTGGTCCCAATGCGCGGCCCTGCCAAACGGCAGCAAAAGGCCAAGGCCTCCCCTCTCAGCCCACCGGCCACAGCACCGGCACAAGGGTTGCCACCAAGAGCACTGCCATCACCCAGTTGAAAACCCTGAGTCGTGCCGGGTTCTTCAGCAACCGGCGCACTTGCTGACCCAGAACCGTCCAGCTTGTCGTGCTGATCGCCGACACGGCCACGTAGACCCCTGCCACCCACAGCACCGCCATCAGGTCGCGGCCCGTGGCGTAGAGCGTGATCGCCGAAAGCGCCATGCTCCACGCCTTTGGGTTGACCCATTGGAACGCCGCCGATTGCAGAAAGGTGAGCGGCCTGCCCTCCGCCGGCCCGTCCGCCGATGCGGGTGGTGCCGCGTTGGCGATCTTCCACGCGAGATACAGCAGATAGGCCACCGACACGGTCTTGAGCAGCGTGTAGCTGAGCGGCCAGAGATCGAAGACCTGCATCACCCCCAACCCCACGCAGGCCACCATGAGCGGAAAGCCCAGACCAATCCCCAGCATGTGCGGAATGGTCCGCACGAAGCCGAAATTCGTCCCCGACGCCATAAGCATCAGGTTGTTGGGCCCCGGCGTGATGACCGTGACGAGGGCAAAGGTGGCGAGCGCGGCAAGAAGATCAAGTGTCATGCGAACAACCTTATGCGATCATTGGCGCATTTGAATTGCGTTTTGTTGTGATTTTTATTGGTATGTGCAATCTATGCTTTTCATGGATCAGATAAATGAACGTATATTGCACGAACTGACTCGCGACGGGCGGGTCAGCAACCTCGAACTGGCCGACCGGGTAGGTCTCTCTCCCTCGGCCTGCCTGCGCCGGGTGCAGGAACTCGAACGGCGCGGCGTGATCGCGGGCTATCGCGCGGTGCTTGATCGGGCCGCGCTCGGGGTGGGGTTCAGCGCCTATGTCACCGTGGGCCTGAGCAGCCACACCAAGGCCAGCCAGGAGGCGTTCGAGCGGGCGATGGACCGCGCGCCGGAGGTGGTGGAATGCCACAATATCACTGGCGCGGTGGAATACCTGTTGCGCGTTGAGGTGGCCGACCTGCCCGCCTACAAGAGCTTTCACACCGAGGTGCTCGGCACACTGCCGCAGGTCAATGCAATCACATCCTATGTCGTGATGGGCTCGCCAAAGGACGGTCGCGCGTGACGCCCTGTCCAAAATGAACGGGGGCCGTTGAATCGGCCCCTCGTCCATACCTGCCGTCGTTACCCGGTGGGTCGCATCGCGACCTCTCGCCCCCAGATATAGGGCAAACCCTGCGAATCAGTCAACAGAGAGTGATTCGCCTCGCCGGATTTTTCACGCCGCGAGGCCCCGCCCCCGCAGAAGCGCCGCCACCCCGGGCATCCGCCCGCGAAACGCCTCGTAGAGCGCGCCCGCCTCCTCCGAGCCGCCCCGCGACAGGATATGACGTTCCAGCGCCTGCGCCTGCCCGGCATCGAACGCGCCGCCCGCCTCCTCGAACGCGGCAAAGGCGTCGGCATCCATCACCTCTGACCACATGTAGCTGTAATAGCCGCTGGAATAGCCGTCACCGCTGAACACATGCGCGAAATGCGGGGTCGCGTGGCGCATGGCAATGGCGCGCGGCATGCCGATCCCGGCCAGCACCTCCGCCTGCCGCGCCATCACGTCCTCGGGCGGCGCGCCCTCGTGAAAAGCGAGGTCCACCAGCGCCGAGGCCACGTATTCCACGGTCTGGAACCCCATGTCGAAATTGGCCGCCGCCAACACCTTGTCGCGCAACTCACGCGGCATCGGCGCACCGGTCTCGACATGGTGGGCGTGGGTGTCGAGCACCTCGGGCACCTCCAGCCAATGCTCGAAAAGCTGGCTGGGCAATTCCACGAAATCGCGCGCAACGTTGGTGCCCGACAGGCTCTCATAGGTAACGTCCGACAGCATCTGGTGCAGCGCGTGGCCGAACTCGTGAAACAGCGTCCGCGCGTCATCGTAGGACAGAAGCGCCGGATCGCCCTTGGCGAAATTGCACACGTTGATGACCACCGGCCCTTGCACTTGCGGCCGTTTCGCCTGCCCGCGCATGGCCGAACACCACGCCCCCGACCGCTTGGACGCACGGGCGAAATAATCGCCGATAAAGACGGCGACGTGGCGGCCTTGCCGCGTCACCTCCCACGCCCGGCAATCGGGGTGGTAGAGCGCCACGTCGAACGGGCGGAATTCGAGACCGAAAAGCCGGTGCGCGCAGTCGAACGCCGCCGCAATCATCGCGTCGAGCGACAGGTACGGCTTGACCGCCGCCTCATCGAGATCGTGCTCGGCCTGCCGCCGCTTCTCGGCGTAGTAGCGCCAGTCCCACGGTTCCAGATCACCGTTGATCCCGTCTTCGCGCATCATCGCGGTGAGCACATCTGCATCGCGGGCGGCCTGCGCGCGCGCGGGCTCCCACACCGCCATCAGCAGGTCGCGAACGGCCTCCGGTGTCCCGGCCATCTGCGTCTCGAGCTTGTAGGAAGCGAAGCTGTCGTAGCCCAAGAGCGCCGCGCGTTCGCGGCGCAGGGCGAGGATTTCGGCGGCGATCGCGCGGTTGTCGGTGTCGCCGCCCCCGGCGCCACGCGCGGCCCAGGCATCAAACGCCCGGCGGCGCAGGTCACGGCGGTTCGAGAATTGCAGGAACGGCACGATGAGAGAGCGTGACAGGGTAATCACCGGTCCCGAGAGCCCCGCCTCACGCCCCGCCGCCCGCGCATTCGCGACGACGAAATCCGGTAGCCCGTCAAGATCGCCCCCGCCCAGCTCCATTCGCCAGCTCGCCTCGTCGGCGAGCAGGTTCTGCGTGAACGCCGTGCCCAATTCGGCGAGCCGCGCCATGATATCGCGCATCCGCGCCTCCGCCTCGCCGGTGAGCGCCGCCCCGGCCCGCACGAAGGCCCTGCGCGTCAGCAACAACAGCCGCGCCTCCTCTGGGGCGAGCCCGAGCGTATCGCGCGCCTGCCACAGCGCCTCGATCCGCTCAAAAAGCGCCTTGTTACCGTATAGCTCCGAAGACCATGCCGCCAGCCTCGGCGCGAACTCCCGCTGCAGGCCCTGCCGCGCCGGATAGCTGTCGGCTCCGGCCACCGTAAAAAATACCGACAGCACCCGGTCAAGCGTACGGCCGGAAAATTCCAGCGCTTGAATCGTGTTGGAAAAACTGGGTGGCTCTGGATTGCCGGCGATCGCCGCGACCTCGGCCCGCGCCTCGGTCAGCGCAGCCTCGAAGGCAGGCGCGAAATCCGCGTCCGCGATCTCGTCGAACGGCGCGAGGGCAAAGGGCGTGGCCCACTCAGCCAGCAGCGGGTTGGTCATCTTCGTCTCCTTGGTTGCCACAGACCGGGCAATCGGCGCGGCGATTGAGCGCGATCTTGCGGCTTTCGCCATAGAGCGCGTCGTAGATCAGCATCTCGCCCCTGAGCGGCGCGCCCGCGCCGGTGATGATCTTCACCGCCTCGACGGCCATCATTGCCCCCACCACACCGGGCAGCGGCCCGAGCACGCCCGCCTCGGCGCAGGAGGGCGCAAGCCCCGGCGCCGGCGCCTCGGGAAAGATGCACTCGTAGCAGGGCGTACCATGGGCGGGATCAAACACGCTCAATTGCCCCTCCCATTGGGACAGGGCCCCGGAAATCAACGGCTTTTCATGCAAAGTTGCAGTGGCATTTGCGAGGTAGCGGGTGTCAAAATTGTCGGTGCCGTCGAGGATCAGATCGTAATCGGCAAAGAGATCGGCGGCGATCTCGGGGCTCAGCCGCCGCTGGTAGGGGCGCACCACGACATTGGGGTTCTGCTCCTGCATCGCCCGCATGGCCGATTGCACTTTTGGTAAACCGATATCGGCATCCCGGTGGATAACCTGTCGTTGCAGATTGGAATTGTCCACTTCGTCATCGTCGATCACGCCGATCGTGCCAACCCCGGCGGCGGCCAGGTACAAGAGCGCGGGCGATCCAAGCCCCCCCGCGCCGATCACCAGAACGCGCGCCTGCTTGAGCGCCTTCTGCCCCGGCCCACCCAGTTCGCGCAGCACGATGTGGCGGGCATAGCGGTCGAGTTCGGCCTCGGAGAAGAGCGGCGCGGGGCCCGTCTCCGCCGCCTTGGCCGCGCGCGCCCCGGCCCGTGCGCGCAAGGCCCTCAGCCCCAGCCGATAGACCAGCACCAACGCCGCCGCGCCGCCGATCATCAGCCACAGCGCCGCGCTCTCGCCGGTCGCGGCCCGAATGGGATGACCTTCGGCCAAGACCAGATGCGCCAGTGTTACGGCGGCCCACAGCCCCGCGATCATCCACCAACGTAGCCGCCGGGGTGTGCCCATCGCCGCGCCGATCCCCCACAGGGCGGCGGCCATGACCAGAACCAGAAGCATCAGCCCACGCCCGTCGAGCCAAAGCCGCCCGCGCCGCGCGCGGTGTCGTCAAGGCGCTCCACCATCTCGAATCGCGCGCGCGCCACCGGGGCCACCACCATCTGCGCGATCCGCGCACCGTGGGTGATCTCGAACGGCTCGGTCCCGGCATTCATCACGATCACCCCCAGCGGCCCGCGATAATCGCTGTCGATCGTGCCGGGGCTGTTGGGCAGTGTGATCCCGTGTTTCAGCGCCAGCCCCGAGCGCGGCCGCAACTGCACCTCGTATCCCGCGGGCACCGCCAACCGCAGCCCCGTGGGCACCAGCGCCCGCGCGCCCGGTGCCAGTGTCACCGCACCGCGGTCGGGGAAATTCGCGCGCAGATCGGCCCCCGCCGCCCCCGCCGTCTCATAGGCGGGCAGGCCCAGCGCGCGGTCCGCCCCCTCCTCCCATTGAAACGCGACGGTCAGCATGCGTCCCTCTTCATCTTGCCAGAAATATCCAGGTTCCTCAGGCCAGTGCCCGCGCGACCCGCTCGGCCAGCTTGCGTGCCACCTCGCGCTTGCCCATGCGCGGCCACTCTTCCTCGCCGTCCCCGGTGATGAGCGTAACGGCATTCTCGGTTCCGCCCATGATCCCGGTAGCGTGGCTCACATCGTTGGCAACGATCCAGTCACAGCCCTTGCGCGCACGCTTGGCGGTGGCGTGGCCGATCACGTCGCAGGTCTCGGCGGCAAAGCCCACGACGAGACGCGGGCGCCCATCCGCCATCGCGCTCACCGTCGCGAGGATGTCGGGATTCTCGGCAAACTCCAGCGCCGGGGTACCCCCTGCCCCCTTCTTGATCTTGCGGGTGCTTGCCCCCACCACGCGCCAGTCGGCCACCGCGGCCGCAAAGATCGCGGCATCGGCGGGCAGCGCGCCCTCCACCGCCGCCAGCATCTCCTGTGCGGTCTCCACCCGAATCACGTCCACCCCACCGGGCGGCGGCACGGTGGCGGGGCCCGTGACAAACACCACCTCGGCCCCGAGCGCGGCCAATTCCCGCGCAATCGCAGCACCTTGCGCGCCGGAGGATCGGTTGGCGATATAGCGCACCGGGTCGATGGGCTCGTGCGTCGGCCCCGAGGTCACCAGCACGCGGCGGCCCGCGAGCGGCCCATCGGCCAGCGCCGCCCCGATCGCGTCCACGATCTGCGGCACCTCGGCCATGCGGCCCGGCCCGTGCTCTCCACACGCCATGTCGCCCACGTCCGGGCCGACAAACCCGATCCCGTCGGCCTTGAGCGTCGCGATATTGCGCTGCGTCGCGGGATGCTGCCACATGCGAACGTTCATCGCGGGCGCCAGCAGCACGGGCGTGTCGGTGGCCAGCAGCAGCGTCGAGGCCAAATCATCGGCATGGCCGTGCGCCATCTTCGCCATCAGGTCGGCCGTGGCGGGGGCCACCACGATCAGGTCGGCGGACCGGCTGAGCTCGATATGCCCCATCTCGGCCTCGTCGGTCAGGTCGAACAGATCAGAGAACACCTTGCGCCCGGCCAGCGCCGAAACCGACAGCGGCGTGACGAATTCCGCCCCGCCCCGCGTCAGGACCGGCACCACCTCGGCCCCGCGCTCGCGCAGCCGCCGGATGAGATCGAGCGCCTTGTAGGCGGCGATCCCGCCGCCGACGATCAGAAGAATGCGCCGTGAGGCCAGCATGGCCGTGTCTCCCGCCAATTCGGGGCCGACAGTATGGCGCGGCGCGGGGCGGTGCAAGGTCGCGCGGCTCAACGGAAGGCGGCGCAGGGATCGGGGCGCTCCGCCGCCGGGGCCGAGATCACCTCGTCAAATCCGCTCGCAAGCGGCGCGCCGTCCTCGGTCTGGCCCAGCACGTATACCGTCAGATCGGGAGCGACGCGGGCAAGATAGGCGGGCATGCCGTGGTCGCGCCGCGCATGGCCGTTGCCGGTGATGACCGCCACCGGTCCACCGGTCTCTTCCATCGCCCGGACCACGGCGCGCGCCAGCACCGCGTCGCGCAGCCGCTGCACCGCCACCATGCCAGGCAGCGCCTCCTCGGGCAGGGCGTTGCAATGGGCTTCCTTCTGCATCGCCTCGCGCTCCGCCTGCTCCGCATCAGACAGCGGCTTGGTCAGACCATAGGCCGCGGCCCCTGGCCCAAACGCCTCTGCCGCGCCGACCTCGAACACGTCCCGCGCCGCTTCGCGCGGCACCTGCGCGCCGTAAACGGTGGCCTCGGGGGCGGCGGCAAAGATCGGGTGATACATGGAGAAATCCGGCCACCCGCTCTCGGCCCAGTCAAGCGCCTCTTCCATCGCATCCGCGTCGGCGATCAACGCGGGCGTCACGCGCGCCGCCTGCTCCGGCGTCAGCATCTCGAAGACGAGCGCGCGGGGCGCGAGCGCGGCCACGCGACGCGCCTGTTCGGCGTGGTGGGCGGGGTTGTCATGCACCTCGCCGAGGACCACAACGTCCTGCGCCGCCACCGGTAGGGCAACCAGGCTCAGGACAAACGCGAGGGCAAGGCGCAGGCTCATGCGAGCAGGTTCTGCACCTCGCCGGCGTGTCTTTCAAGATAGCGGCGCATTTTCTGGAACGCCGCCGCCTCGATCTGTCGCACCCGCTCCTTGCTGAGGTTGAGCTCCTCGCCCAGGCTTTCGAGCGTGCGGGGCGCCTCGCGCAGCTTGCGCTCGCGCACGATGAAACTTTCGCGCTCGCTCAGGTGGGTCATCGCCTCGGCGAGCCAGCCACGCAGCGCGCCCATGTCGAGATCGTGCTCGACACCCACATCGCCGCGCGCGCCCTCGTCCTCGATCGTGTCGATCCACTCGCGCCCGTCCTCCTCGGTGGATTGCGTGGCGTTGAGCGAGAAGTCGGAGCCCGACAACCGCCCTTCCATCATCTCCACGTCCCGAAGCGGCACGCCCACCTCGTGCGCGATCATCTCGCGCAGCTGGTAGCCGTCCAATTCCTCGCCATTGGCCATCGCCTCGCGCTCCAGCCGCGCCTGCACGCGGCGCATGTTGAAGAACAGCGATTTCTGGCTGGAGGTGGAACCGGTGCGCACCATCGACCAGTTGCGCATCACGTAATCCTGGATGCTGGCCTTGATCCACCACACGGCATAGGTCGAGAACCGCACGCCGCGGTCGGGGTCGAACTTGTCGGCAGCCTTCATCAGGCCCAGCCCTGCCTCCTGGATCAGGTCGTTCATCGGCGCCCCGTAGCGGCGGAATTTCGATGCCATCGAGATCGCCAGCCGCATATAGGCGTTGATGAGCCGATGCAGCGCCTGCTCGTCGCGATGGTCGCGCCACGCATAGGCAAGCGCGAGTTCGGTTTCTGCGTCCAGCATCTCCGCCTTCATCGCGGTGCGGGACATGGAACTTGTCTGCGGTGCATCGAGCGGCATGTGATCCCCCTGTCATGCGTCTGGTGCGGATGCGCTCTTTCCGAGCAATTCACTCAGTGCTACGCAGACAAGAGGTGATCGGATCACAATATGGAGAGTTTGTGACTCATGTTATCTCGGCTCAGCCTCGTTCTCGGCGGCGCGGCCTCTGGAAAATCCGTTTTCGCAGAGGGGCTTGTCGCCGCAGCGGGCGGTGCGAGGCTCTATCTCGCCACGGCCGAGGCGCATGACGCCGAGATGCGCGCCAAGCTCGACCGCCACCGCGCGCGGCGCGGCCCCGCGTGGCGCACGCTCGAGGCGCCTCGCGAGCTCGCCCCGGCGCTCGGCGCGGCGCGGACGAACGAGGTGGTGCTGCTCGACTGCGCGACCATGTGGCTGTCCAATCACCTGCTGGCCGACAGCGATATGGCCGAGGCCGAGGCCGCGCTGTTCGACGCACTCGACGCCTGCGCGGCGCCGGTGGTGGTGGTCTCCAACGAGGTCGGCCTGTCGGTGGTGCCCGAAAACGCGCTGGCGCGGCGGTTTCAGAACGCGCAGGGCGCACTCAACCAACAGCTCGCAGCGCGCGCGGGGCTGGTGGTCAACGTCATCGCTGGCCTGCCGCAGGTGCTCAAGGGACACCTGCCATGAGCCGCGTCTTCTGGGTCCGGCATGGGCCCACCCATGCGACCGGCATGGTCGGCTGGTCCGACCTGCCCGCCGATCTGGGCGATACCACCCGGCTCGCACGGCTCTCGGCACACCTGCCGGGGGACGCGCTGGTGATCTCCTCCGATCTCGCCCGCGCGCGGGCCACCGCCGACGCCATCGCGGGTCCGCGCCCGCGGCTCAACGACGACCCGGACCTGCGCGAGATCCACTTCGGCGACTGGGAATTGCAGCCCTTCGACACCATCCCCGACCAGCCCCGCCTGCGCGCCTTCTGGGACGCGCCGGGCGATGTGCGCCCGCCCGGCGGCGAAAGCTGGCACGAGGTATCCGCCCGTGTCGGGGGTGCGGTCGCGCGCCTGCGCGCGGCGCATCCCGGGCGCGATATCGTCGCCGTGGCGCATATGGGCACCATCCTGACACAGGTGCAGGCGGCGCTCGGGATCACGGCCTACGAGGCGTTCGGCCACCGCATCGACCCGCTGTCGGTGACAGACCTGCAGTGGCACGGGCAGGGCTGGCGGGTCGGGAGCGTGAACCACTGCCCGTGAAACGGCGCCACGCAGTGAATACGCGCAAAATTTGCACCCTCATCAAGCCAAACGCACCTGATTCTCAACAACAAGAGAATATTTTCCGTTGCCACACGCGCGTTTGATCGCAAAGTATGGTCGCAGGACAGTCCCCTATCGACGCGAACCACGGGGCTGGTCTAGGCTTAAGACGCAAACGGCCCGTTCAAAGGCCGGCTTGGGGAGACACGACGGCATGTACGGGCTGATCGCACGGCGTTTCGCGCTCGGTCTGGTGACCGTGTGGCTGGTGTCCGTCATCATCTTTCTCGGGGTCGAGGCGCTGCCAGGCGATGCCTGCACCGCCATCCTCGAACGTGACGCCCATGGCGAGGCGCTCGCTGCCTGCCGCAAGGCGATGGGGCTCGATACCCCCGCCCTCGCCCGCTATGCCGAGTGGGCGGCGGGTGTCGTGCAGGGCGATTTCGGCATGTCGGCGGGCGGACAGGAAAGCATCGCCCAGATGGTCGGCTACCGGGTGCGCAACTCGCTGCTGTTGGCAGCGGGTGCGCTGGCTGTCGGCATCCCGCTGGCGATCACGCTGGGGGTGGTGGCGGGGCTCACCCGCGACCGCTGGCCGGATCTCTTGTTTTCCACCGGCGTGATCCTCGCCATGACGATCCCTGAATTCGTCGCCGCGACGGTGCTGATCCTCGTATTCGCCATCTGGCTGGGATGGGTGCCCGCCATCGTGCTCACCCCCGCCGACGCGCCGCCGCTGGAGTTCTTTCCCGAGTTCATCCTCGCCTCGACGGTGCTGACCATGCTGATGATCGCCCACGTGATGCGGATGATCCGCGCCTCCGTGATCGAGGCGATGGCCTCGGACTACGTGCAGATGGCCACGCTCAAGGGCGTGCCCTACTGGCGAATCGTGTTCCGACACGCGCTGCCCAACGCGCTGCTGCCCGCGATCAACGTGATCGCGCTCACCGTGGCGTGGCTCCTGGGGGGCGTGGTGGTGGTGGAGGTGGTGTTCAACTATCCCGGCCTCGGTCGCCTGCTGGTCGATGCCATTTCCGACCGCGACCTGCCGGTCGTGCAGGCGATCACGATGATCGTCGCGGCGACCTATGTCGGCGTGAACCTCGTGGCCGACATCCTCAGCCTGGCGCTCAACCCGCGCCTGCGCAGCCACCGCGCGAGGCAGCGATGAGCGGCGCGGCGCTCTCTACCGCCGGGCGCGCGCGCGGCGTGCTGCGCGACATGATGGCGCGACCCTCGGGGGCGATCGGGCTGACGCTGGTGACACTTCACCTTGCGCTGGCGCTCGCGAGCCCGTGGATCGTGCCCTACGATTACAAGTCGATGGACGCCACCGGTACTCTTACAGGGCCCTCGGCGGCGCATTGGCTGGGCACCGATCACCTCGGGCGCGACGTGCTGACCCGCGTCATGCTGGGCGGGCGCGAGGCACTGGTCATCACCGGCATCGCCACGCCGGTGGCGATGATCTGGGGCGGGCTCACCGGCGTGTGGCTCGGGCTGCGCGGCGGCTGGCCGGACGAGGTGGCGATGCGGGTGGTGGACGCATTCCTCGCCCTGCCCGGCATCCTGCCGCTGCTGGTGCTCATCACCGTCTTCGGCACCGGCGGCGAGGTGCTCCTGCCCACGCTTGCCTTCTTCTTCGGCATCCCGGTGATCCGGGTGGCGCGCGCCGCCGCGCACGAGGTGGTGGCGCGCGATTTTGTCTCGGCGGCGCGGGCGCGCGGGCATCGCCCGTTCGATATCGTGCGCCGCGAGATCCTGCCCAACGTCACGGACACGCTGCTGGTGGAGGGCGCGATGCGCTGGTCGTGGATGCTCCTGGGCTTCTCGGCGCTGTCGTTCCTCGGTTTTGGCGTGGCCCCGCCGCGCCCCGATTGGGGGCTGATGGTGTCGGATGCACGGGTCTACATGTCGCTGGCGCCGCTGGGCGTGATCGCGCCGGTGGTCGCACTTTCGACGCTCATCATCGGCATCAACCTCACCGCCGACGCGCTGGCCAAGACGCTGGGGCTGGACCGCAGCCGCAAGGCAGTGATCTGAGATGAGCGCACAGCCCCCCCTCATCGACATTTCCGGGCTCAGCGTGGGCTTTCGCGGGCGGTCAGGGGCAATGCTGCCGGTGCTGCACGAGGTCGATCTGGCGGTCTGCCGGGGCGAGAGCGTGGGCATCGTGGGCGAGAGCGGCTCGGGCAAGAGCACGCTGGCACTGGCGGCGATGGGCTACCTGCGCCACGGGCTGGCGCGGCTGGGTGGCGCGGCGCGGTTCGACGGGCAGGACATGTTCGCCCTCGCGCCCCCTGCCCTCGCGCGCATCCGCGGCGGCAAGCTGGGCCTGATCCCGCAGAACTCCGGGCAGGCGCTGACACCCACGCAGCGCATCGGCACGCAGATCGCCGAGGCGCTGCGCCTCCATTGCGACCACGATCCGGCCACCCACCGCACACGCGCGCGCGACCTGCTTGCGCAGGTGCGTCTGCCCGATCCCGACACGATCCTCACCCGCTACCCGCACGAGCTCTCGGGCGGGCAGCAACAGCGCGTGGCCATCGCGATGGCACTGGCGGGCGAGCCCGAGGCCCTGCTGCTCGACGAGCCCACCACCGGGCTCGACGTGACCACGCAGGCCCATATCCTCGCGCTGCTGCGCGGGCTGGCGCGCGAGCGCGACATGGCGATGGTCTATGTCAGCCACGATCTCGGTGTGATCGCGCAGGTTTGCGACCGGGTGCATGTGCTCTACGCGGGCGAAACGGTGCTCGCGGGTCCGGCGAGGTCGGTGCTGACCGCACCCTCGCATCCCTACGCGGCGGCGCTGCTGGCGGCGATCCCCCGGCTCGGCGCGCGCACCCTGCCCCGCGCACTCGATGGGCGACCGCCCACGCCCGACATACCGCGAACGGGCTGTGCCTTTGCCCCGCGCTGCGCCCTCGCGACCGATGACTGCCGCGCCGCGCCCCCGCCGATGGCCGAGACACGCGACGGCCAGCGCGCGCGCTGCCTCTATCCCGAAAAGGTGGCCCCGCCCACCCCATCGGAAAGCACCGCGCCCGGCGCAGCAACCGACGGCCCGCCGCTTCTCTCCACACGCGCGCTCTCGGTGCGCTATGACAACCCCGGCCTTCTGGCACGGCTCCGTGGTATCCCCCGCCCCCCGGCCACGGTCGAAGGCATAGACCTCACGCTCCGGCACGGCGAGACGCTCGGCCTCGTGGGCGAATCGGGTAGCGGAAAATCCACCATCCTGCGCGCGATCGCCGGGCTACTGCCGCCCGCCAGCGGGCGGATCGCGCTGGAGGACGGAACCGATCTGGCCACCTCGGCAGAACGCCGCCGCCCCGAAACCCTGCGCCGCATCCAGATGATATTCCAGAACCCCGACGAGAGCCTCAACCCGCGGCAATCCGTGGGCGACATCCTCGCCCAGCCCCTGCGCCTCTATTTCGGGTTGCGCGGACAGCCCTGCCACGACCGCGCCGCCGAATTGCTCGAGACCGTGCGCCTCGGCGCGCACTACCTCGACCGCCTGCCGGGGCAGCTCTCGGGGGGCGAGAAACAGCGCGTGGCGGTGGCGCGCGCCTTTGCCGCCGGGCCCGAGGCCGTGCTGTGCGACGAGATCACCTCGGCGCTCGACGTCTCGGTGCAGGCCGCCGTGCTCGAATTGCTGGGCGATCTCAAGGCGCGCCACGGCACCGGTTTCATCTTCGTCAGCCACGACCTGACGGTTGTGCGCGCGCTATCGGACCGGGTGGCGGTGCTCTACCAGGGGCGGATCTGCGAGGCGGGGCCGACCGAGGCGGTCTTTGCCCCGCCCCACCACCCCTATACCGATGTCCTGCTCGGCGCGGTGCTCGCCCCCGATCCCGACCACGCACCGCGGCTTCTGGCCGAGGACGCAGTCGAGCTTGCGCCGCCCGCACGGGGCTGCCCGTTCCAGCGGCGCTGCCCGGTGAAACGCGGCGCCATCTGCGAGACCGACACGCCGCCCGCACGGCAGACGGCGGACGGCCACGTCATCCATTGCCATATCCCGCTCGACGAACTGCACGCGCATGATGCGGCGCAGGCGAAATCCTGAAAGGATCTCGATCCGCTTTCATTGAATGAAAGCAGGGCCCGAAACGCGAAAAGCCCGGCCAGATGGCCGGGCTTTCCTGTCTCGTCTGACCGAGGTGATCAGTCCTCGCGGCCCTCCGGCGTTTCCACGAAGTTGTCGAACACGTCGTCGGCGCTCACATCGTCATCCACGACCGGCGCGGCCAACGCGGCGGCGGCTTCGGCCTCCTCGCGGCGGGCCTCGATCACGACGTTGTCGCGGCTCTGGGCGACGCGGCGCACCTCTGCCGTGGCCCGGCCCGTGCCCGCCGGGATCAGGCGCCCGACGATCACGTTCTCCTTGAGCCCCACGAGCCGGTCACGCTTGCCCTGCACCGAAGCCTCGGTCAGCACGCGCGTCGTCTCCTGGAACGACGCCGCCGAGATGAACGAGCGCGTCTGCAACGACGCCTTGGTGATGCCCAACAGGATCGGCGCGCCGGTGGCAGGACGTCCGCCACGGGCCTCGGCCTTGGCATTGGCCTCTTCGAACTCGACCTTGTCGAGATGCTCGCCCTTGAGCAGCGTCGTGTCGCCCGACTCGTCGATCTCCCATTTCTGGAGCATCTGGCGCACGATGACCTCGATGTGCTTGTCGTTGATCTTGACGCCCTGCAGACGATAGACCTCCTGCACCTCGTCGATCATGTAGTTGGCCAGCGCCTCGACGCCCAGGATCGCCAGGATATCATGCGGCGCCGGGTTGCCGTCCATGATATAGTCGCCTTTCTGGACATAATCCCCCTCCTGCACCGGGATGTGCTTGCCCTTGGGCACCATGTATTCCACCGGCTCGCGGCTGTCGTTGGAGGGCTGGATACTGATGCGGCGCTTGTTCTTGTAGTCCTTGCCAAAGCGCACATAACCGTCGATCTCGGCGATGATGGCGTGATCCTTGGGCCGGCGCGCCTCGAACAGTTCCGCCACCCGCGGCAGACCGCCGGTGATGTCCTTGGTCTTGCCGCCCTCGCGCGGGATGCGCGCCACCACGTCGCCCGCCTCGACGGTCTCGCCGTCCTCGACCGACAGGATCGCATCGACGGACATCGGGTAGATCACCGGGTTGCCCACGTCGTTGCGCACCGGCTCGCCATCCGCTCCGATGATGAAGATTTCGGGTTTGAGCTCGTTGCCGCGCGGTGCCGCACGCCAGTCGGTCACGATCTTCTGGGTCATGCCGGTGGCCTCGTCGGTGACATCGCGCACGGCGACGCCGGTGACGAGATCGACGAACTTGGCCTTGCCGGGCTTCTCGGCGAGGATCGGCAGGGTGTAGGGGTCCCACTCAAACAGCTTCTGGCCACGAGTGATGCGCTCGCCTTCCTCGACGAACAGCTTGGTGCCATAGCCCAGCTTGTGCCCGGCAAGCTCCACGCCGGCATCGGACATGATGCGCAGCTTCATGTTGCGGCCCATCACCAGTGTCTCGCCACGCGAATTGACCAGCGTTTGCGCGTTCTCGAACGCGATCACGCCCTCCTGGCTCGATTCCTGGAACGATTGCTGCCCGCCCTGCGCGACACCGCCGATGTGGAAGGTCCGCATGGTAAGCTGCGTGCCCGGCTCGCCGATCGACTGCGCGGCGATGATGCCCACGGCCTCGCCGATATTCACCAGCGTGCCGCGTGCCAGATCGCGCCCGTAGCACATGGCGCAGACACCGTCATCGACCTCGCAGGTCAGCGGCGAGCGCAGGCGCACGGTCTGCACCGCCGTTTCGTCGAGTATGTCGGCCATGCGCTCGTCGATGAGCTGACCGGCAGAGACCAGAACCCGGCCCGATATCGGATCGACGATGTCATCGGCGGCGACACGACCGAGGCTGCGCTCGGCGAGCGAGGCGATTACCTCGCCGTCATTGACCGCTGCCTCCACGGTGATCGCGCGTTCGGTTCCGCAATCGTGCTGGCGCACGATGCAGTCCTGCGACACGTCCACCAGACGACGGGTCAGGTAGCCCGAGTTCGCCGTCTTGAGCGCGGTATCGGACAGGCCCTTACGCGCGCCGTGGGTCGAGTTGAAGTATTCGAGAACGGTCAGGCCTTCCTTGAAGTTCGAGATGATCGGCGTCTCGATGATGTCGCCCGAGGGCTTGGCCATCAGGCCGCGCATGCCCCCCAGCTGCTTCATCTGCGTGACCGAACCACGGGCACCGGAGTGGGCCATCATATAGACGCTGTTGGGTTCCATCACGCCGCCGTCTTCGTCGCGCTTCTCGGCGGAAATGGCGTTCATCATCGCCTCGGTCACCTTGTCGTTGCACTTCGACCAGGCATCGACGACCTTGTTGTACTTCTCGCCCTGCGTGATGAGACCGTCCATGTACTGCTGCTCGAATCCCTTCACGAGCGTGCGGGTCTCCTCGACGATTGGCCATTTCTGCTCGGGGATCACCATGTCGTCCTTGCCAAAGGAAATCCCGGCCTTGAACGCCTCGCGGAAACCCATGGTCATGATCTGGTCGCAGAAGATGACCGATTCCTTCTGCCCGCAATAGCGGTAGACGGTATCGATGATCTGCTGCACCTCCTTCTTGCGCAACAGCCGGTTCACCAGGCTGAACGGCGCCTTGGCGTTGGGCGGCAGCAGCGCGCCGAGCTTGGCACGGCCCGGGGTGGTCTCGACGCGGGCAAAGGTCTCGTTGCCCTCCTCGTCGATCTGCGGGGCACGGACGGTCACGCGCGCGTGCAGGTGCACCTCGCCCGCGTCGAGCGCATGCTGCACCTCATCGAGCGACGAGAACACCATGCCCTCGCCCTTCATCCCCTCGCGCTCGAGCGTCACGTAGTAAAGCCCGAGGATCATGTCCTGCGACGGCACGATGATCGGTGCGCCGTTGGCGGGGCTGAGCACGTTGTTGGTGGACATCATCAACACCCGCGCCTCGAGCTGGGCTTCGAGGCTCAGCGGCACGTGCACGGCCATCTGGTCGCCGTCGAAATCGGCGTTGAACGCGGCACAGACCAGCGGGTGAAGCTGGATCGCCTTGCCCTCGATGAGCATCGGCTCGAACGCCTGGATGCCCAGCCGGTGCAGCGTCGGTGCGCGGTTGAGCATCACCGGGTGTTCGCGGATCACCTCGTCGAGGATGTCCCACACCTCGGGGCGCTCTTTTTCCACGAGCTTCTTGGCCTGTTTCACCGTGCTGCTGAGGCCCTTTGCCTCCAGCCGCGAGTAGATGAACGGCTTGAACAGCTCCAGCGCCATCTTCTTGGGCAGGCCGCACTGATGCAGCTTGAGCTCCGGGCCGGTCACGATCACCGAGCGACCCGAGAAATCGACCCGCTTGCCCAGCAGGTTCTGGCGGAAACGGCCCTGCTTGCCCTTGAGCATGTCCGACAGCGACTTGAGCGGGCGCTTGTTGGCGCCAGTGATGACCCGACCGCGGCGGCCGTTGTCAAACAGCGCGTCCACCGCCTCCTGCAGCATCCGCTTTTCGTTGCGCACGATGATGTCGGGCGCGCGCAGCTCGATCAGCCGCTTGAGGCGGTTGTTGCGGTTGATGACCCGGCGATAGAGATCGTTGAGGTCCGAAGTGGCAAAACGGCCACCGTCCAGCGGCACAAGCGGGCGCAGTTCCGGCGGGATGACCGGCAGCACCGTCATGATCATCCATTCCGGGCGGTTGCCGGATTCGAGGAAGGATTCCACCACCTTGAGCCGCTTGATGATCTTCTTGGGCTTGAGCTCTCCGGTCGCTTCCTTGAGATCGGCGCGCAGCGTCTCGGCCTCGTTCTCGAGGTCGATATTGGCCAGCATCTCGCGGATCGCCTCGGCGCCGATATTGGCGGTGAAGGCGTCCATGCCATAGGCGTCCTGCGCGTCCATGAATTCTTCTTCCGACAGCATCTGGCCATAGGTCAGATCGGTCAGGCCGGGCTCGATCACCACGTAGTTCTCGAAATACAGCACCCGTTCCAGATCGCGCAGCGTCATGTCGAGCATCAGACCGATGCGCGACGGCAGCGATTTCAGGAACCAGATATGCGCGCAGGGCGCGGCCAGTTCGATATGGCCCATGCGCTCGCGCCGGACCTTTTGCAGCGTCACCTCGACACCACATTTCTCGCACACGACGCCGCGGTACTTCATGCGCTTGTACTTGCCGCACAGGCATTCGTAATCCTTGATCGGGCCAAAGATGCGCGCACAGAACAGGCCGTCACGCTCGGGCTTGAACGTCCGGTAGTTGATGGTCTCGGGCTTCTTGATCTCGCCATAGGACCAGCTGAGGATACGCTCGGGGCTGGCAAGGCTGACCTTGATTTCGTCGAACACCTTGGCCGGGGCCGCGGGGTTGAACGGGTTATTCGTGAGTTCCTGGTTCATTTTAAAATCCTTAGAGGCTGGCGGTAGAGAGAGGAACAGCGCCGTCTTCTTGCAAAGAAAACGCGCCGGACCCTTTCAAAGGGTCCGGCGCGCGGCGCTTACTCATCCTCCTCCGCATCCAGGAGTTCCATGTTGAGGCCGAGACCCCGCACCTCTTTCACGAGCACGTTGAACGATTCCGGCACGCCGGCCTCGAAATTGTCCTCGCCTTTCACGATGCTCTCGTAGACCTTGGTGCGGCCCGCCACGTCGTCGGACTTGACGGTGAGCATCTCCTGCAGCGTGTAGGCGGCGCCATAGGCTTCCAGCGCCCAGACCTCCATCTCGCCGAAGCGCTGGCCGCCGAACTGCGCCTTGCCGCCCAGCGGTTGCTGGGTCACCAGGCTGTACGGCCCGGTCGAGCGCGCATGGATCTTGTCGTCCACCAGGTGGTGCAGCTTGAGCAGGTACTTGACGCCCACGGTCACCGGTCGCGAGAACTGCTCGCCCGTGCGCCCGTCAAAGAGCTGCGACTGGCCGCTCTCGTCAAAGCCCGCACGCTTGAGCGCGTCGTTGACATCGGGCTCCTTGGCGCCGTCAAAGACCGGCGTCGCGATCGGCACACCGCCAGTCACGTTGCTCGCCGCCTCGACAAGAGCACCCTCGTCCATGCCGGCGATGCCCTCCTCGTAGACCTCATCGCCATAGGCGATACGCATCGCCTCGCGCACCGGGGTCAGATCGCCGCTGCGGCGATAGTCCTTGAGCGCCTCGTCGATCTGCAGCCCAAGGCCGCGCGCGGCCCAGCCCATATGCGTCTCGAGGATCTGGCCCACGTTCATCCGGCTGGGCACGCCCAGCGGGTTGAGGCAGACATCGACCGGCGTACCATCGGCGAGGAACGGCATGTCCTCCATCGGGATCACCTTGGAGATCACGCCCTTGTTGCCGTGGCGCCCGGCCATCTTGTCGCCGGGTTGCAGCTTGCGCTTGATGGCGATGAAGACCTTGACCATCTTCATCACGCCCGGCGGCAGGTCATCGCCGCGGCGCACCTTCTCGACCTTGTCCTCGAAGCGGGCCTCAAGCGTGCGCTTCTGCACCTCGAACTGCTCGTGCAGCGCCTCGACCACCTGTGCATCCGCCTCGTCCTTGAGCGCGAGCTGCCACCACTGGCCGCGGGTCAGCGTGCTGAGCAATTCCTCGGTGATCTCGGAATTGGCCTTGACGCCCTTGGGCCCCTTGACCGCCACCTTGCCGAGGATAAGCTGCTGAAGACGCGCGTAGATGTTGCGCTCGAGGATCGCCATCTCGTCATCGCGGTCACGCGCCAGACGCTCGACCTCCTCGCGCTCGATCTGCAGCGCACGCTCGTCCTTTTCCACGCCGTGGCGGTTGAACACGCGCACCTCGACCACGGTGCCGAAATCGCCCGGCTTGACGCGCAGCGAGGTGTCGCGCACGTCGCTCGCCTTCTCGCCAAAGATCGCGCGCAGCAGTTTTTCCTCGGGCGTCATCGGGCTTTCGCCCTTGGGGGTGATCTTGCCCACCAGGATGTCGCCGGGCTGCACGTCGGCCCCGATATAGACGATCCCCGCCTCGTCGAGGTTGCGCAGCGCCTCCTCGCCCACGTTGGGAATGTCGCGGGTGATCTCTTCCGGTCCCAGCTTGGTGTCGCGGGCGGCAACCTCGAATTCCTCGATATGGACAGAGGTGAACACGTCGTCGCGCACGATCCGTTCCGAGATCAGGATCGAGTCTTCGTAGTTGTAGCCGTTCCAAGGCATGAACGCGACGATCACGTTCTTGCCCAGCGCCAGCTCACCCATGTCGGTGCAGGGGCCGTCGGCGATGACCTCGTTCTTTTCGACCGTGTCACCCACCTTGACCAGCGGACGCTGGTTGATGCAGCTGTTCTGGTTCGAGCGCTGGAACTTGCGCAGCCGGTAGATATCGACACCGGGATCGCCGATCTCGAGATCCTCGGTGGCGCGCACCACGATGCGTTGCGCATCCACCTGGTCGATCACGCCCGCGCGCCGCGCCATGATGGCTGCGCCGGAATCCTCGGCCACCTTGCCCTCGATGCCGGTCCCCACGAGCGGCGCCTCCGAGCGCAGGGTCGGCACCGATTGCCGCTGCATGTTCGAGCCCATGAGCGCGCGGTTGGCGTCGTCGTTTTCCAGGAACGGGATCAGCGAGGCAGCCACGGAGACGAGCTGCTTGGGGCTCACGTCGATCAGGTCCACGTGCTCCACGGGGGCGAGCATGTATTCGCCCGACCGCCGCGTGTTGACCATCTCGTTGACGAACCTGCCATCCTCATCGAGCGTCGCGTTGGCCTGCGCCACGGTGTGGCGCATCTCCTCGGTGGCGGACATGTAGACCACCTCGTCGGTGACCTGCCCGTTCTCGACGCGGCGATACGGGGTCTCGATAAAGCCGTACTTGTTGACCCGCGCGAATGTGGCGAGGCTGTTGATGAGGCCGATATTCGGCCCTTCCGGCGTCTCGATGGGGCACATGCGGCCGTAATGGGTCGGGTGCACGTCGCGCACCTCGAACCCCGCCCGCTCGCGCGTCAGACCCCCCGGCCCGAGCGCCGAGAGGCGCCGCTTGTGGGTGACCTCCGACAGCGGGTTGGTCTGGTCCATGAACTGCGACAGCTGCGAAGAGCCGAAAAATTCACGCACAGCCGCCGCCGCGGGCTTGGCGTTGATGAGATCCTGCGGCATCACGGTGTCGATCTCGACCGAGCTCATCCGCTCCTTGATCGCGCGCTCCATCCGCAGAAGACCCACGCGATACTGGTTCTCCATCAGCTCGCCCACCGAACGCACCCGGCGGTTGCCGAGGTGGTCGATATCATCGACGTCACCCTTGCCGTCGCGCAGCTCCACCAGCGCCTTGACACAGGCCACGATATCGTCGCGGTCCAGCGTGCGCTGCGTGTCGGGCTTGTCGAGGTTGAGGCGCATGTTCATCTTGACGCGGCCCACCGCCGAAAGATCGTAGCGGTCGGAATCCGCGAACAGCGTGTCAAAGAGTGCCGTCGAGGCCTCCTCGGTGGGCGGCTCGCCGGGGCGCATCACGCGATAGATGTCCATCAGCGCGCTCTCGCGGCTCATGTTCTTGTCCACCGCCATCGTGTTGCGGATGTAGGGGCCCACGTTGATCCCGTCGATGTCGAGCACCGGGATATCGGTGATCCCGGCGTCGAGCAGCGCCTGAAGCGTGCCGCCGGTCACGGTGCCGTCCTTGTCGTACTCCAGCGTCAGCTCATCGCCCGCCTCGACATGGATCGCGCCGGTTTCCTCGTCGATGATGTCGCGCGCAACGAACTTGCCCACGATCTGGTCGAAGGGCACCAGCAGGTTGGCAACCTTGCCCTCGTCGATGAGCTGCTTGACGGCGCGCGGCGTGACCTTCTTGCCCGCTTCGCAGATGACCTCGCCGGTCTTGGCGTCCACCAGGTCATAGGTCGGGCGCGTGCCGCGCACCCGCTCGGGGAAGAACTTGGTGACCCAGCCCTTCTTCTTCTTCAGCTTGTAGTCGACGGTGTCGTAATAGGCATTCATGATGCCTTCCTGATCGAGACCGAGCGCATAGAGCAGCGTCGTCACCGGCAGCTTGCGGCGCCGGTCGATGCGGGCATACACGATGTCCTTGGCGTCGAACTCGAAATCGAGCCACGAGCCGCGATAGGGGATGATGCGGCAGGTGAACAACAGCTTGCCCGAGCTGTGCGTCTTGCCCTTGTCATGGTCGAAGAACACGCCAGGGCTACGGTGCATCTGGCTGACGACCACGCGCTCGGTGCCGTTGACGATAAAGGTGCCGTTATGCGTCATGAGCGGCATGTCGCCCATGAACACGTCCTGCTCCTTGATATCCTTGACGGATTTCGCGCCGGTATCCTCGTCCACATCGAACACGATCAGCCGCAGCTTGACCTTGAGCGGCGCGGCATAGGTCATGTCGCGCTGCATGCACTCCTCGACGTCGTATTTCGGCTTCTCCAGCTCGTAGCTGACGAATTCGAGCACGCTGGTCTCGTTGAAATCCTTGATCGGAAAGGCCGATTGAAAGACGCCCTTGATCCCCTCGCCGTCCTGCGGCTCCGGCTGGTCGCCGGAATTAAGGAACAGGTCATACGAGGATTTCTGAACCTCGATGAGGTTCGGCATCTCCAGAACTTCACGAATCTTGCCGTAATACCTGCGCAAACGCTTCTGGCCGAGGTAGGTCTGAGCCATGATTGATCTCACCTTTCGTTTCTCACCGGCCGCCTACGCTGTCGGGCTACAGCGCCGCGGTCTTCCGAGAGGGCGGGGCGATCCATTCCCGGCCTCTGTCCCACCAGAGGCCTCCCGATCGCACGAACCTCGCCTGAAAGAACCCCCGGCACGGCCAGGGCCTCTCTGAGACAGGTTCGGCCGGGCCCGGATTTTCCGGGCCCAGCCTATGGTCATGCCACACGTTGTGCGGCGATCACTTGAGTTCGACCTCGGCGCCGGCTGCTTCCAGCTTGCCCTTGATCTCTTCGGCTTCGTCCTTGGAGACCTGCTCCTTGACGGCCTTTCCACCGGCCTCGACGAGGTCCTTGGCTTCCTTGAGACCAAGGCCCGTGATCGCGCGGACCTCCTTGATGACGTTGATCTTCGACGCACCGGCCGATTTCAGGATCACGTCGAATTCGGTCTGCTCCTCGGCGGCTTCGCCACCGGCGTCGCCTGCGGGGCCGGCCATCATGACCGCGCCGCCGGCGGCGGGCTCGATGCCGTACTCGTCCTTGAGGATGGTTTTCAGTTCTTGTGCTTCGAGAAGCGTCAGACCGACGATCTCTTCCGCGAGTTTTTTCAGATCAGCCATTGTTCAGCTCTTTCCGTATCTAGATGTGTTCCAACGTCGGGGCACCGCCCCACACGCGTTTGACAGTTTGCCTCAGGCCGCTTCGGCCCGTTCCTCGATCGTCGAGAGGATGCTCGCGATGTTCGAGGCAGGTGCGCCAATGGCCCCCGCGATGTTCGAGGCAGGTGCGCCGATCATGCCTGCAATCGTCGCGATGAGCTCATCGCGCGACGGCAGTTTCGACGTGGCCTCGACACCGGCACGGTCCAGAGCCGTGCTGCCCATTGCCCCGCCAAGGATCTCGAATTTCTTGTTATCCTTGGCGAAATCCTCGGCCACCTTGGCTGCTGCCACGGGGTCCTCGGAAAAGGTCAGCACGGTCATGCCCGAGAGGTAGTCAGCAATGCTTGCGCACGGCTTGCCCTCAAGGGCGATCTTGGCGAGCCTGTTCTTGGCGACGCGGACCGATGCCTCGGCCGCACGGGCACGGGCACGAAGATCCTGCATCTCGGCAACTGTCAGACCCGTGTAGTGGGCAACCACCACGACGCCAGAGCTTTCGAAGATCTGGCCGAGTTCATCGACCACTTTCTCTTTCTGGGCTCTATCCACAGTTTCACTCCAAATCTGGGGGTTTCCCCCCGGCTCAGTTGTGCCACCCTCCGTGGGGCGGCGTTCGGGTCCAATGTCAGGGTCCCGAGGCCAAGATCACCCGAGAGCGAATGCCGCCGCCGGAAATCTCATCTCGTTCCCCATCTCGGGAAGGATTTATTCACCGCGGCTGCGATGAACCCTCCGTCTCGGACAGGACAGGGCCGGGATACGGCCCCGCCATTCGGCCCGGATCACCGATCCGGGCGCGAATTCTTACTCAACAGCGGCGCTGTTGATGTCGATCGACACGCCCGCGCCCATCGTGGACGACAGCGAGATCTTCTTCACGTAGGTGCCCTTGGCCCCCGCCGGCTTGGCCTTCTGCACGGCAGAGACAAAGGCGCGCACGTTCTCGGCCAGCTTCTCGGCGTCGAACGACGCCTTGCCGACGCCCGCGTGCACCACACCGGCCTTCTCGGCCTTGAACTGCACCTGTCCGCCCTTGGCGTCCTTGACGGCCTGCGCCACGTCCATCGTCACCGTGCCGACCTTGGGGTTCGGCATCAGGTTGCGCGGGCCCAGCACCTTGCCCAGACGGCCCACGACGGGCATCATGTCAGGCGTGGCGATGCAGCGGTCAAACTCGATCGTGCCACCCTGGATGGTTTCCATCAGGTCCTCGGCACCCACGATGTCGGCGCCCGCGGCCTGTGCTTCCTCGGCCTTGGCCCCACGGGCAAAGACCGCCACGCGCACCGTCTTGCCGGTGCCGTTGGGCAAGCCCACAACGCCGCGAACCATCTGGTCCGCGTGGCGCGGGTCGACGCCCAGGTTCAGCGAGATTTCAACCGTTTCGTCGAATTTCGCGGTGGCGTTGCCCTTGATGAGAGCGACCGCGTCCTCGACGCTGAGATTGTCCTTGCCAGCGGCAGCTTCGCGCAGCGCGCGGGTCCGTTTTCCAAGCTTTGCCATCACTTCACCTCGATGCCCATGGAGCGCGCGCTGCCCAGAATGATCTGCATGGCCGCCTCGACAGAATTTGCGTTGAGATCCTGCATCTTGGCTTCGGCGATCTCGCGCACCTGCTTGGTGCTCACGGTGCCCGCGGTGGCACGGCCCGGGGTCTTGCCGCCGGATTTCAGCTTCGCCGCCTGCTTGAGATAATGCGACGCCGGCGGCGTCTTGATCTCCATGTCGAACGACTTGTCCTGGTAATAGGAAATCACCGTCGGGCATGGTGCGCCGGGCTCCATTTCCGCGGTACGCGCGTTGAACGCCTTGCAGAATTCCATGATATTGATGCCGCGCTGGCCCAGTGCCGGGCCGACGGGCGGGCTGGGATTGGCTTGCCCGGCTTTCACCTGCAGCTTGAGCTTCCCGATCAGTTTCTTGGCCATATGGCCTCTCCTTCGCTTCCAACACCGTCGGGGCGCGCCCCTCCGGCTCTTGCGTTGTGTGGTCCGGTCCGGCGGCCGCGGCCGCCTCGCCTCCCACGGCTCACATCGTCAGGTCTGCTTGGTGACCTGCGTGAATTCCAGTTCGACCGGCGTCTCCCGGCCAAAGATCGACACCGACACCTTCAGACGCTGGTTGTCGTCGTCCACGGCCTCGACCATCCCGTCGAAATCCTCGAACGGGCCGTCGTTGACCTTGACCCTCTCGCCGATCTCGAAATGGATCAGCGTGCGCGGGCTCTCCTCGCCTTCCTGAACGCGGTTGAGGATCGCGTTCACCTCGGCATCGCGCATCGGCATCGGGCGCCCTTGCGGCCCCAGAAAGCCCGTAACCCGGTTGATCGAGTTGATCAGGTGATAGCCCCGGTCCGACATCTCCATGTGCACCAGCACGTAGCCGGGCATGAATCGCCGCTCGGCGGTGACCTTCTTGCCGCGGCGGATCTCGATCACTTCCTCTGTGGGTACCAGAACCTCGTCGATCTCGTCCTCGAGACCGGTATCGGCGACCGATTGCCTGATCTGCTCGGCGATCTTCTTCTCGAAATTCGAGAGAACGCTCACCGAGTACCACCGCTTTGCCATCGCCGATCCATGCCCTTGTATTCACCGGCTTCGCGCCGTGTTTCCTTGAACTTTCAAGCGGCTGCAGCCGCCATCCCCACAATGAAAAGCGGCGCGCAACACGAATCGCCGCGCGCCAACATCCGGAGTGTGGGGCGAACTATCCCCGTTTCGTGCTGATTTCAAGGCCTTTCTCGCCGCCGACACGCCCCTCGCGACGATCGCTCACCCGAATATCCCCAGAATGCCCTGCAACCCGCCGCGGATCGCCAGATCGACCAGCGCGAAGAAAATCGCCGTCAGCGTCGCCATGATGAACACCATCACAGTGGTCAGAAGCACCTCGCGCCGGGTGGGCCAGACCACCTTGGCCACTTCCGAGCGGACCTGCTGAATGAACTGGAGCGGGTTGGTTTGAGCCATCTGCACGGTCTTTCCTGAAATCGTCATGGCGGGACATACGCGGGCCACGCGCCGAGTTCAAGGGCAGAGCACCGCCTCAGCCGCGCAGGTCGTGCAGCCGGTCGAACGGATCGGGACGCGCCTCGGGCATCTCTTCTTCATCGGTGTCCCCGCGCGCGCCACGTCCATCGTCGCGCCGCGCAAAGAGCCGCGCCGCGCGTTTCCGCGTTCGTTCGAGGATCTCGGGGCCGAACAGCGCCACGCAGGCCAGGCCGATCACGAACGCCGCGAACAGCGCGACGAGCACCCCCTTCGGCCACGCGAGCACCACCACAAAGGCCGTGCCCCACGCCGCGTGCACCGCGCCAGGCCGCCACGACCACAGCCGCGCCAACGCACCGCGCGCGCCGCCCGTTCCGCGCCTCCCGTGCCCGTGCGCCTGCTGCTCCGCCGCGATCTCGTCGGGCAGCACGAGTTCGGGCAGCCCCGCACGCACGCGGCGCTTGCGGTCCTCGCGCATCAGCTTTTCGATGGTGTGCATGGCGTTGCGCACGGCGATCTCCGTGGTCGCCGCGTCCTCGGGCGTCCGGCCCTCGTATTCCTCGAGACCGGCAGCGAAATGGTCGGCAGGGGCGGTCCCCGATTCCATGCGATATGTCATGACGGCAGCACTCTTCATCCCGTTCCACGCCCCCACGCGGATCGGCATATAGCGCAAGGCCCATGCCGATTGGTGGCGTGGATGGGGCGCAAATGTGGCACAAACGTGGCAAACTCGGGTCAAAACTGTGGAGATTCGCATTTTCACCACAGTTTAGACGTATTCTCCATGATCGTGGGCCGGTCCGCGGCGGTCTCAGGCATAGGTCGCGCGCGCGAATTCCGGGCGCGTCAGCGGCAGGAAATACAGGTCCACCTGCCAGAACATCCGGTCGCCGGGCCGCCACAGCGGATCAGACATGTCGGCCACACCGAAGCCGCGCTCGCGCATCAGGGCGACCATCTCGTGAAACAGCAGCGCCTCGGGCGCGATGCGAAAGCCGTAGGTCTCGATGATGACCAGCGCGGCCTCTTTCAGGCACCGCTCGGCCCCCTCGAGGATCGGCACCTCGTAGCCATGCGTGTCGAGCTTGATCGCAAACGGCCCGTCACCCGCGCTCACCACGTCGTCAAGCCGCACCGCCTCGACCTCGAGCGCCGCCTGCCCCTCGCCGGGTTCGGCCTTGCCGCCGAACGGGTCGTCGGCGTTGAAGCGCACCATGCCCGCCCGGTCGCTTGCCGCCGCCATAACAAAACGGGTGCGCGGATGGGTGGCGCAGAACGACTCCAGCGCCGGACGATGGTGCGGGTTGGCTTCGACCAGCACGTAATCGCAGGGAGGCAAATACTCCATCGCCTGCGCCGACCAGCGCCCGTCAGAGGCCCCCACGTCGATCACCGTCCCGATGTCGAGCCCGCCGCGCCCCGCGATCCGCTTCATCGCCGCGCGCATGTGGGTGCGCTTGCCCTCGTGGACACGCCGCCGCAAAGAATGGGGAATGGCGCGCTTCAACAGTTGTTTCATGGGCGGCCCCGGGATGAGAATACGGGCCGTTTAGCCAATCGGCCCCGCGCGCACAAGCCAGCGCAGCCGTAGCGCGGCGAAATGCGAGAGCGGGAGGAAATGGCAGGGGCAGCAGGGTTCGAACCCGCGACCTACGGTTTTGGAGACCGTCGCTCTACCAGCTGAGCTATACCCCTATCGTGGCGGCGGTGTTATTGTCTTTCGTCCGCTCCGTCAAGCGGGCGCGCGGCGGAAATCGGGGCGCGGCAGGCCTCGGTCAGACCGCCGAGAAAGGCGCGGCAGACCGGGCTCGGGCTGCGCCCCTCCCGCAGCACCACGCCCACCTCGCGCTCGGCCGCCGAATCCGCCAGCGGCAGCGCCACCAGGTCCGGCGTCAGCGACACCGTGGCCAGCTGCGGCAAGAGCGTCACCCCCGCCCCCGCCCGCACCAGCGCCAAGAGCGAAATGACGTTGCGCGCCCGCAGCGTCGAAGCGGCGACCAGCGCCCGGTACTCGTCCGCCACGATCGCCGCCGCGGCGTTGTTGCCGATGATCCGCTCCCCCGCAAGCTCGGTCCAGCCCAACGGGTGCGCCCGCGCCGCCAGCTTGTGACCCCGCCGGCAAACCAGCCGGAACGGATCGCGAAACAGCGGCGCAAAGCTCAGCCCCGCAGCGGGGGCCGCCACACCCGCGATGCCCAGCTCGACCGTGCCATCCGCGACCATCGCGTGCACGCTGCGGCTGTCGGTATCGACCAGTTCGATCGTCACGCCGGGCCGCGCATCGAGAAACTCCGCCAGAAGCCCCGGCAGCAGTTCGGCGGCAACCGAGGGCACCGACGCCAGTTGCAGCCGCCCCTGCCGTCCCGTTGCCACCGCCTCGATCCGCTCCAGCGCGCGGTCGTGCTCGCGCAGCATCTCGGCCGCGATCCCCCGCACCTCCGCGCCCAGCGCGGTCAGCCGATTCTTGCGGTCGCTCTCGAACAGCGGCGCGCCGAGGTCCTGCTCAAGGCTCTTGAGCGTCATCGAGACCGCCGAGGGCGTGCGATAAAGCCGCGCCGCCGCGTCGCGGATATTGCCGCAATCCGCGACATGCACGAAAACGCGCAGGGAGGTGATGCCGATCATACGCCCATATTTCAGATTAACTGAAGTTCATTCAAGTTAAATTCGATTGACCTTATCTCTCCTCCTCCACACTCTCGGGTCGTTGCAAAGGGGGGCCCGCGTGACGGCACAGCATCTGGATCTCGACACCATCGAAACCCTGGCGCGCGACGCACTTCTGCGCGCCGGAGCCTCACCCGCGCAGGCGGCCCCGGTCGCGCGCTCCACCCGGCTCGCCGAACGCGACGGCATCCGCAGCCACGGCCTCATGTACGTACCCGTCTATGCCGAGCATCTGCGCTGCGGCAAGGTTCTGGGCGACGCCGAGCCACAGCTCACACAGCCCCGCCCCGGCGCGGTGCGGGTCGATGCCGCGCACGGCTTTGCCCATGCCGCCATCGACGCGGGCTGGCCCGCCTGCACCGCTGCCGCCCGCGATCAGGGCATCGCGGCGATGTCCGTGCACCGCTCCTACAATTGCGGCGTGCTGGGCCACCATGCCGAGCGGCTGGCCGGGGACGGGCTGGTGGGCCTCTGTTTCACTAACGCCCCCGCCTCGATGGCCCCCACCGGCGGCCACCGCCCGGTGATCGGCACCAACCCCTTCGCGCTCGCCGTGCCCGACGATGCGGGCGGCGCACGGCTGGTCATCGACCAGTCCGCCAGCGCCATCGCGAAATCCGAGATCGTGCTGCGCGCGCGCCAGGGCGAGCCGATCGAGCCGGGCTGGGCGCTCGACTCGAGCGGCAACCCGACCGAGGACGCCGAGGCCGCGCTCGCGGGATCGATGCGCCCCGCGGGCGGGCAAAAAGGCTTCGGCGCGGGGCTGATGGTCGAGATCTTCGCCGCCGCCCTCTCCGGCGGCAATCTCGGCCTCGACGCCAGCCCCTTCTCCGGCCCCAAGGGCGGGCCGCCCGGCACCGGGCAATTCTTCATCGCGGTGGACCCGGCGGCATTCTCCGGCGACGCCTTCGGCCCCGCCATGGCGCGGCTGGCCCAAAGCATCGCCGAACAAGATGGCGCCCGCCTGCCCGGCGCCCGCCGCGCCGCCAACCGCGCCCGCATCGAGACCGAGGGCGTCGCCGTACCCCAAGAGCTACTGGACCGGATCGCGGCGGCCTGAGGCCCCGCGACAACCAAAAGGACGAGCATGACCAACGAGACCCGCAATTTCATCGCAGGCGACTGGCAGGACGGCGCAGGCACCGTCGAGAATCGCAACCCGTCCGACCTTTCGGACATGATCGGCCACTACGCGCAGGCCGACGCGGCGCAGCTCGACGCCGCACTTGCTGCGGCCCGCAAGGCACAGGCCCAATGGGGCGCCACCGGCCCGCAGAAACGCCACGACGTGCTCATGGCCATCGGCACCGAGCTGATGGCCCGCGCCGGGGAAATCGGGGCCATGATCGCCCGCGAAGAGGGCAAGCCGCTGGCCGAGGGCAAGGGCGAGACCTATCGCGCCGGGCAGTTCTTCACCTATTTCGCCGCCGAGGCGCTCCGCCAACTGGGCGACACCGCCGATAGCGTGCGCCCGGATATCGAGATCGACGTGCGCCGCGAGCCGGTGGGCGTGGTGGCGATCATCAGCCCGTGGAATTTCCCCATCGCCACCCCCGCGTGGAAGATCGCACCCGCCTTGGCCTTCGGCAACGCCGTGATCTGGAAACCCGCCAACCAGACACCCGCCAGCGCCGTGGCACTGACAGAGATCATCGCGCGGCAGGACCTGCCCGGGGGGCTGTTCAACCTCGTGATGGGGCCGGGGCGCGAGGTGGGGCAGCGCTTGGTCGAGAGCCGAGGCGTCGACGCCATCAGCTTTACCGGATCGGTCCCGGTGGGGCGCGGTATCGCCGCGGCGGCGATGGTCAACATGACGAAAATCCAGATGGAAATGGGCTCCAAGAACCCGATGGTGATCTGCGATGATTGCGATCTCGATCTGGCGGTGGCGCATGCGGCGAACGCGGCCTTTGGCGGCACCGGGCAGAAATGCACCGCCGCATCGCGGCTGATCGTGCAGGACGGCATCCATGACGCCTTCGTCGAGAAACTCACCGCCGCCACGCAGGCGCTCAAGGTCGGTCACGCGCTCGAGGAGGGCACGCAGATCGGCCCGGTCGTCAGCGAGGGGCAACTCAGCGGCAATCTCGATTACATCAAGCTGGGCCAATCCGAGGGCGCAGAGCTTCTCTGCGGCGGTACGCGGCTGGAGCGCCCGACCGACGGCTATTACATGGCCCCCGCCGTGTTCGCGGGCACCGACAACGCCATGCGTATCAACCGCGAGGAAATGTTCGCGCCCGTCACCTGCATCCTCAAGGCAGGCAGCTATGACGAGGCCCTGCAAATGGCCAACGACACCGAATTCGGCCTGACCGCGGGGATCATGACCCGCTCGCTCGCCCGCGCCACGCATTTCCGCCGCAACGCGCGCGCGGGCTGCGTGATGGTCAACCTGCCGACCGCCGGCACCGATTACCACGTCCCCTTCGGCGGGCGCGGCGCGTCGAGCTATGGCCCCCGCGAACAGGGCCGCTACGCCGAGGAATTCTACACCACGGTCAAGACGTCCTACATCCATTCGGGGGTGCCCGCATGACACCGCCCCGCATCGACGCCCTGCAATATGCCAACTGGTCAGAGACAATCTTTCGCCAGATGCGCGCGGGCAATGTCGATGCGGTGCATGTCACCATCACGTACCACGAGAATTTCCGCGAAACGGTGCTCAACATCGAGGCGTGGAACCGCTGGTTCGAGCGCTACCCCGACCTGATCTTCCAGGGCTTCACCGCCGATGACATCGCGCTGGCCCAAGCGACCAATCGCACCGCGATTTTCTTCGGCTCGCAGAATCCCTCCTGCATGGAGGACGATATCGGCCTTGTCGAGGTGCTGCACCGGCTGGGCCTGCGCTTCATGCAACTGACCTATAACAACCAGTCGCTTCTGGCGACGGGATGCTACGAGGCCGAGGATACCGGCCTCACCCGCATGGGCCGCGAGGTGGTGACCGAGATGAACCGCGTCGGGCTTGTCGTGGACATGAGCCATTCCGGCGACCGCTCCACGATTGAGGCCATCGAGCACTCCACCCGCCCCATCGCCATCACCCACGCCAACCCCGCAAGCTGGCATCCCGCCCTGCGCAACAAACCCGACCGCGTGCTCGACGCGCTGGCGCAAAGCGGCGGGATGCTAGGCTTTTCGCTCTACCCCCATCACCTCAAGGGCGGCGGCGACTGCACGCTCGCGGAGTTTTGCGAGATGGTCGCGCGCACCGCCGAGCGGATGGGCACCGACCGCGTCGGCATCGGGTCGGACCTGTGCCAGGATCAACCCGACAGCGTGGTGGACTGGATGCGCGCGGGCCGCTGGACGAAACGCCGCGACTTCGGCGAGGGCAGCGCCGACAATCCCGGCTTTCCGCCGATGCCTGCCTGGTTCCGCGACAATCGCGATTTCGGGCAAATCGCCCAAGGGCTGCGCGCCACCGGCATGAGCGAGACGGAGGTGACGGGCATCATGGGCGGCAACTGGGCACGCTTCTTCGCCGAGAGCTTCGGCAGCCTCGCCCCCCGCCACAGGGAGGCCGCGCAGTGAGTTGCGAGCGCCGCAACCCCATGCCGCAGGCGGCGGCGTTCCGGCGCTCCCCCGCGCAGGTCATGCGCCTCGACCGGATGGGATGCAGCCACCCCACGCGGCTGTCGTTCCTGCGCCAATTGCTGCGCCGGATCGAGGCCGAGGGCTGGATGTTCGACCGCCCCGTATGGGACATGGACGCGCGCGGCGTGGGTCGCGCCGTCTACCGGATGCGCACTCCGGGCGGCAGCCTCAGCCTCGTGGCCTTTGGCCACGACCTGCCCGCCGACCAACGCTCCGACCGTGTGATCGCCACCGCTTGGGACGCGACCTTCGCGCTGTTCGACGGCACACCGGATGCGGCTGATCTCGACCGGCTCGCGGCCAACGTGCCGCTGCAGGAGGCCGGGCGCGTCACGCCCCGCGAGCTGTCGCTCAGCCGCGCGAACCGGTCGGTTCGGCTCTTCAACCATGTGGTCGAGCGGCTGGCCACGGGCCAGCAGCCCGACGAGCGGATGCTGCGCGAGACCGGCTATCTGATGCGCACCACCGCCGTCTACGGCTCGGGCAAGTTCGGCGCTGCCGACCGCGCGATGATCGCCGGGCGCCCCGCGCTCTCGGCCCCGTTCCAGGCCGAGATGCTGTCGGTCTGGCTGACCCGCGCCTTTACCATCGACCTGGTCGAGCACCTGGCCCGCGCCCGCGGCGGCGACCGCGCAGTGCGCCTGCGCCCCGACCTGCGCCGGGGGCTGGGGGTGGGCAATTCCACCGGCCTCGGCATGGCCCCCTTCCTCGTGCGGCACCCGGTGCTGCTCAATAACTGGATGATGGCCCGCGAGGAGGCGCTGGCCCGCGTGCGCGCGCAAGAGACTGCGGACGCGGCGACACTTGCCGGCTTTCACACGGCGCTCGCGGCGGCGGTGCAAAACGCCACCGACTGGCAGAGCGCGCACCCCATTCAGCAAACCAAGCTCGGCGATCTGCAGGGCGGCTTGGCGCGGCTGGAGACATTCGTCGCAACCGAATGGGACACTGCCGCCGCCCACCCCTGGGACACGCTCTGGCGCTGGGCGCAAGCGCACCTGCCGATGGAGGCACAGGAGGCGCTGCTCGCGGCGATGCTGGAGCCGCATGGCGACCTGATCGACGGGCTGGGCGGGTGTATGCAGGCCGACGAGGAGGCGCATTTCGGCATCGACGGCACCATGCCCGTCTCCGATCTGCGCGCCATCCTGCAAGAGCATTACGACTGGGCTATCCACACCGATTACAGCGATCCAGCGCACTGCGCCCGCTTCTGGTACATCTCTGAGGAAAAGCTGGAACCGCGCCTTGGCGAACGGCGCACCGAGGATGGCGCAAACCGCGAGTTGCCGCTCGACACCGGGCGGCAGGCCGCCGCGCTCTGGCACGCCCTGCGCGACGAGGCCGATGACACGCCCGTCGCACGCCTGCTGCTCGTCCACCCCGAACACCGCCTCATCACGCGCCGCGCACAGATCGCCGCGCGCCACCCCTTCGCCGAGATCCGCGACAACCTGATCGCGGCGGACATGCTGCCCATTGACCTTCTGCGCTGCAAGCTGGCGTTCTTCGGCGCGACGCGGTTCGATCCGCGCTCGGACCGCTGGGTGCGCATCAGCCTGTTCCAGGACGCGCCCTACCCCGGCGATCTGCACCGGGAGGACGCACCGTGATGCTGCCGCCCAACGATCCCACGCGCAGCGCCTCCGCCCCGGACGGGCATCAGGCCGCGACGGTGCGCCTGTCGCTGTCGGAGATCAACGCGCTGTGCTTCAAGGCGGCGCGCGGCGCGGGGCTCGGCTGGGGCGAGGCAGAGGAGGCCGGATGGGCCGCCGCGTGGCTGTCGCGCGCAGGGCTTGCCGGGCCGAAGATCATCCTCGGATGGCTCGCAGACGCGGCCACGCTGGCCCGCCCGGCCCCGTCCCCCGATCGCTGGGCCGCGCGGGCGCACGCCCACTGCCCCCTGCGCACCGGCGCAGCCCTCGCCGATTTCGCCGGGTTGCCCGAGGGACCGGGGGACGGGGCCCTGATCGTGGAGCGTGTGGCGCACCCGCTCGTCACCCTGCCCTTCGTGGCGCAGGCGGCCGGGCGGCTTGACCTCGGGCTCTCGATCGGTTGGGCTGATGTCGAGGTACTGCTCGACGCAGCGGGCCGCATGTCGGCTTTCGCCATGCCGGAGCGAGACCACCGCGAGGCGACAGTCATCACCATCGCGCCCAAACATGATCCGGCCACGCCGGGCGCCACGCGCCACGAGGCCGCGACCGTCACGGCCGTCGCCCTCGGGGACTGGCAGGCGCTCGACGCCCTGGCGCTGCGCATCACCGTTCCGCCCTCGCCGCAATCGCGTGCCGGGGCAGGTGCCGCGGGGGATGACAATGATTGACCCGCATTCCGACGATCGACCATCAACCAACCCACTCAACAGGGAGTAAGACCATGAGAAAACTGACACTTGCACTGGCCTTTGGCGCGCTGACCGCGCCGGTCGCGGCCCATGCCGAATGCGGCGAGGTCTCCGTGGCGGAAATGAACTGGGCCTCCGGCTCGATCATCACCAAGATCACCGAGTTCCTGATGGTCCAGGGCTATGGCTGCGACGTGACGCTCGTGCCCTCGGCCACCACCACCGCCATCACCTCGCTGGCCGAGAACAACGAGCCCGACGTGGTGCCCGAACTGTGGGTCAACTCGGCCCCAGCCTACTTCAAGCTCAACGAAGAGGGCAAGGTGCTCAAGGCCGCCGATGTCTTCTCCGAAGGCGGCAGCGAGAACTGGTGGGTGCCCGACTACCTCGTGGAGGAGCACCCGGAACTCGCCACCATCGAAGGCATTCTGGCCAACCCCGAACTGGTCGGTGGGCGTTTCCACAACTGCCCCGACGGCTGGGGCTGCCGGATCGCCAATGACAACCTCGTCAAGGCGTTCGACTTCGAGGGCCACGGCATCGAGGTGTTCAACCACGGCTCTGGCGACACGCTGCCCGCCGCGATGGCCTCGGCCTACGAGAACAAGGAACCGTGGTTCGGCTATTACTGGGGTCCGACCGCCGTGCTGGGCCGCTACAACATGGTGGCCGTGGACATGGGGCCGCATATCCCCGAAGTGCACGCCTGCAACCAGACGCAGGATTGCGACAATCCGGGCAAGTCGGCCTACCCGGCGGCACCGGTTCTGACCGTCGTCACCTCGGATTTCGCCGAGCGCAACCCCGAGATCTTCGACCTGGTCAGCAACATCTCCTTCGGCACCCAGGAGCTGAGCAACCTGCTGGCATGGCAGGCGGATAACAGCGCCTCCGCCGAAGAGGCCGCCGTCTACTACCTGACCCAGAACAAGGACACCTGGATGGGCTGGGTGAACGACGAGGCCGGCGAGAAGCTGAGCGGCATCATCAAGTGATCGATACCCCCGGGCGGGGCCGTGCCACGCGCGCGGCCCCGCCCGCCCAACAAACAGGACAAGGCCCGCCAAGGGCCTGCGCAGGGAGAGCCGGACAATGGCGACATATGATTTCATCTTCGACGGGCTTGGCCTGCGGGAATGGTGCGACAAGGACGCCTCCGACGCCCCGATGAGCATGGCCGAACTGCTGGCGCAGGGGGGCGGGGGCGCGGGTACCTCCATCTGGAAACTACCCTTCCCCTCTCTCGACGCGCTCAACAAGGCCTGCCCGGCCATCGCCCGCACCCGCGACGTGACCAAGGGCGTCGAGACCGGCTTTCTCGACATCAAGGATTCGCTCAAGGTCGTGCTCGACCCGATCACCCAACCACTGAGCTGGTTCCTGGAGGGCGCACTCTACACGTTCCAGAACACACCGTGGTTCATCATGATCCCGCTCTTGCTCGCGGTCGTCTATTTCGCCTCGAAATCGCTGAAACTCGTCGGTTTCGTGGCCTTCTCGATCCTCTTCCTCGCGTTCATCGACCACTACAATTTCGCCATGCAGACGCTGGCGATCATATTCGTCTGCGCCTTCCTTTGCGTGCTATTCGGCGTGCCCATAGGCATCGCCATGTCGCGCAGCGACACGATGCAGCGCCTGACGATCCCGGTTCTGGACATGCTCCAGACGCTGCCGCCCTTCGTCTATCTCATTCCCCTGATCTTCCTCTTCTCGGTCACCGAACCCAAGCTCTACGGCATCGCGATCATCCTCTACGCCATCGTGCCGGTCATCCGCCTGACCGATCTCGGCATCCGGCTTGTGGACAAGGAAGTGATCGAGGCCGCCGACGCCTTTGGCATGACCAAACGGCAAAAGCTTTACGGGGTGCAGATCCCGCTCGCGCTGCCCAACATCATGGCAGGGGTAAACCAGACCATCATGATGAGCCTCGCCATGGTGGTCATCGCCTCGCTCGTATCGGCACCGGGGCTCGGTGTGCTGGTCCTGCGCGGCATCCGCAACCTTGAGCTGGGGGTGGGCCTCATCGCCGGTCTGGGCATCGTGCTTCTGGCAGTGATCCTTGACCGGGTGACCAAGGCGGCGCTGGCCCGCGTCAATGCCGCAAGTGCCGTGCAGAGAAACTCATGAACGGGGCCGCACCGATGGAAAAACACGTCAAGCTCTCGATCCGCAATCTCTACAAGATCTTCGGCCCCGATCCGGCGCGCGCGCTCGAGCATGTCCACGCGGGCGTGGGCAAGCCGGAGCTGTGGGAAAAGCACGGCCACGTTCTGGGCCTTCAGGACATCAATGTCGACATGCAGGACGGCGAGATCACCGTCATCATGGGGCTGTCGGGCTCGGGCAAATCGACCCTCATCCGCCACCTCAACAGGCTGATCGAGCCGACCGCGGGCCAGATCCTCCTGGATGGCGAGGACGTGCTCGCCTATGACGAGCGCAACATGCGACGGCTGCGGCGTCAGCAGATGTCGATGGTGTTCCAGCATTTCGCACTCCTGCCGCACCGCACCGTGCTGGAAAACACCGGCATGGCCCGCGCCGTGCGCGGCGAGAGCCGGGCCGACTACCAGGACGACGCGCTCAAGTGGCTCGATCGCGTGGGCCTTGGCGGCCAGGGCGGGCAGTATCCGCACCAGCTCTCGGGGGGGATGCAACAGCGCGTTGGTATCGCCCGTGCGCTGGCCTCCGACTCGCCCATCATGCTGATGGACGAGGCGTTCTCGGCGCTCGACCCGCTTATCCGCACCGACATGCAGGATCTCCTGCTCGAGTTGCAGGCAGAGTTGCAAAAAACCGTGGTATTCATCAGCCACGATCTCGACGAGGCGCTGAAACTCGCCGATCACCTCGTCATCCTCAAGGATGGCCGCGTGGTCCAGCAGGGCGAACCGCAGGAGATACTGCTACACCCCAACGACCCCTACATCGTGGACTTCATCAGCGACATCAACCGCGCGCGCGTGCTGCGCGTGCGCTCGGTCATGACCAAGGACGCGACGGACGAGGGGCCGTTCGCCGGAGAGGTGGACCCCGACGACACCCTGGAATCGGTGATCGCGGTCTCGGGCGGGGATACCGGCCTCAGCTACCGGGTCATGCGCGAGGGTCGGCAGGTCGGCGTTCTCGACATGCAGGACCTCGTGCGCGCGCTTGTCCCCACCAGCGCCGCCGATGACGGCATGCGCGCCCGAGCGGTGTGACGGGGGGTGTACGGGCGACGGGCGAGAATAGCCTGGAACCGTCGTTGGGCATTTCACGATGAGCTGCGCTGCGCCCGACCGCCGGGTGGGCGCAGTTTGGCTCGTGCTGTGCGATTTATGGTGCAATATACTTCGGAAATCACCGCTATTTGCACCGTTGCAGAAGCGCCCGCCCGTCACGCCAGAGGCGTGCCGCCGATATCGGCGCACCTCCGGTGCGACGGGGCGGTCGGGCGCTGCGCGGCGGCGCGTAAACGCGCCTTGTCCTGCGCGGGTGCACGATGCGTATGGCAGTTCCAGGCCAACCCCTGCCCTCACCCCGCCGCCGCCGCCGAGTAACGCGGGCTCTGCACCACGCCATTGTCGAAGAGTTGCGCGATCTCGGTCTCGCACATCCCCACCACGTCGCCCAGCACCGCCTCGGTATCGGCCCCGAGCGCGGGCGCAGGCGCAGGCGCGGCGCGCGCGTGCGCGGAAAACGCCGCCGGGTGCCTCGGCACCGGGAACCGCCCCAAACCCGGCTGATCGAGCACCGAGAACATCGGGTTCTCCGGCCCGAGGTCCGCATCCTCGTCGAGCGCCTCGCGCACCGTGCGGAACACCGACCAAGTCAGCCCAGCCGCATCGAAATCGTCGGCAAAATCGTCCACCCTTCGCGCGGCGAACCACGGGCGAAGGATCGCGGTGATCTCGGCGCGCGTCTCCCACCGTGCGCCCTCGTCAGACAGGTCGCGCCCCGTCCGCTCGGCCAGTGCCGCCATCGCCGCCTCGCTGCCCGTGGCCTTGACCAGCCCGCGCCACTGCCGCGACGTCAGCCCGATCACCATCACCCGCCGCCCGCAACCGCAGACAAAATCCTGCCCGTAAGCCCCGTAGAGCGCGTTACCCGCCTTGGGTCGGTCACACCCGTTCACAGCCGCGTCGCCGATCAGCCCGAGATGCCCGATGGTTGCCGCCGCCACGTCCTTGAGCGACAGTTCCACCTCTTGCCCGCGCCCGCGCCGCAGCCGCTCGCGCTCTGCCGCCAGAAGCGACGACACCACCAGATGCCCCGCCGCCACATCCCAGGCGGGCATCGCGTGGGCCACCGGGTCGGTCCAGCCGACCGGGCCGGTCATGTCCGGCACGCCGAGCGACGGATTGACCGTGTAATCCACCTGCGGCCGCCCGCGCCGATCGCCCATCAGCGTCACCATGACGAGGTCGGCACGGTACTGCGACAGCGTCTCGTAATCCATCCATCCGCGCACCCGCAGGTTGGTCAGGAACATCCCCGCATCCCCGCCCGGCGCCGTGATGATCCTTGTCACAAGCTCGCGCCCCTCGGGCCGCTGCATGTCCACGGCGATGGACTTCTTGCCCTTGTTGAGCCCGGCCCAGAACAGGCTCTGCCCGCTTGGCGCCAGCGGCCACCGCCCGGCATCGAGACCGCCGCCGATCCGGTCGAAGCGGATCACCTCGGCCCCCATCTGCGCCAGCGTCATACCCGCCAGCGGCACCGCGACAAAGGCCGATCCCTCGACCACGCGCATTGCGTTCAGTACCCCGCTCATGCCGTCTCCTCCCAGCGCGCCGTGGCCTGCGTGCATTGATGGCCGTCCTGCCCGGCATAGAGCGCGAGCCCGCCCGCCTCACGCGGCTCGGCCATGATATCCACCCGCGGACTTTCGCCGCGCACCAGCAGCATCGGATGCACCCCGCGAAACGAAAAACCGGCAGGCCAGGTGCCGCGCACCCGTTTCGCCGCCTGGATCAGCCATGTGGCCTGCAACGGCCCGTGCACCACGAGACCGGGATAGCGCTCCACCTCTTGCGCATAGGGCAGATCGATATGAATGCGATGCGCGTTGAAGGTCACCGCCGAATAGCGAAATAGCAGCACCTCGCTCAGCCCACGCGTCTCGTGCAGGAGCGGGGCATCGGGCATCGGGCGCTTGCGCGGCGGACTATAGCGGTCGGGGATGTCGAGATAGACGATGGTCTGCTCCTCCTCGATCGCGAGTCCATCGTTGCCATGCACCTCGTGCGCCACGGTAACCAGCACCATCGGACCCGCAGCGCCAGCCTTCTCCTCGACGCTGCGAATGACCGTGTGCCGGGTCATCGTCTCGCCGACATGCAAGGGCCGCAGGAATCGCAGGTCGGCACTTGCCCACATGCGCCGTTGCAGGGGGACGGCAGGCAGGAAGCCGCCCAGCTTCGGATGACCGTCGCGCCCCAGCTCCTCCAACGGCACGGTCGGCACGAACGCGCACCAATGCCACAGCGGCGGCATGTCTTCTCCCGGCCCCGGCGCGGGGCGGTCGGCATCCCCCAGCGTCGCGTGCAACTGCGCGGCCTGCACCGGCGTGATGCTGCCCGACTTCTTCTCGGTGCGCCCTTGAAAGACAGCATGTTCGCCTGCGCTCATCTGTGACGATCCTCCCGGGCGCAAAGCCCGCCCGATCCCGGAAAAAAGTCAATATTTCAAATGGTTAACTGGATACCGCGGTATGCAGCAGCGGCTTCGCACACGCAGAAATCCCACACAGGCGTTGAAATCATTGGCCAATCCCGGCCCGACGCGGGCCAGAACAGCCCCAATAACGGCGGGCGGCCCGCGCCTGCCGCGCGTGCCAGCGGGCGCGGCATGTTGCCCCAGCCACGCAAAAAGGGCGCCCCGGGGGCGCCCTTTTCAATCCTTTCGCCAGGCTTGGCGAATTACTCGATGATCTTGCTGACGACGCCGGCGCCGACGGTGCGGCCGCCTTCGCGGATGGCGAAGCGCAGGCCGTCTTCCATGGCGATGGGGGCGATCAGCTCGACAGCGAATTTCAGGTTGTCACC